>JBHWTG010000020.1:0-15172 GCA_043427735.1 Tsuneonella sp.
AAAGTCGTGACCGTCGACCAGGAGAATTCGGCGGCGCACACCGCGAGCTACACGACGACGCTCGCGCTGCTGGTGGCGCTCGCCGCCGGGGTCGGGCGCGACGATGCGTTCGCGCACGCGATCGAGCCAGTCCCCGATCAGCTCGCGCTGCTGCTCGGCCAGGCCGATCTCGACCATGGCGAGTTCTCCCCCGGCAAGCTGGTGGCCAAGATGCCCGAACCGTTCCACTCGGCGATGAAGGGCCGGCACGGCCAGCGCCTGCCGGTGGGCAACGAGGGCGCGGGCACGGTCGTCGCCACCGGGGATTCGGACATGGCCAGGGCGCTGATGGGCCAGCGCGTCGCCTGCGTGCCGGGCCACGCCTATTCGCAATACGCGATCGCCGACGCGGCGATGTGCCTGCCGCTCGGCGATATCTCGGCGGAGGACGGCGCGAGCGCGTTCGTCAACCCGATGACCGCGCTGGGCTTCGTCGAGAATGCGCGGATGGATGGCCAGAAGGCGATCGTCCACGCAGCCGCCGCGAGCAATCTCGGCCAGATGCTGGTGAGGATTTGCCAGGAAGACGGGATCGAGCTGGTCAACATCGTGCGCAAGCCCGAGCAGGAGGCGCTCCTGCGCGATCTCGGCGCGCAATGGGTGGTGAACTCGTCCGCGCCCGACTTCATGGCCCGGCTGATGGAGGCGATCGACGCCACCGACGCCTACTACGGGTTCGATCCGATCGGCGGCGGCACCACGGTCGACTCGTGCTTCAAGGCGATGGAGCGCGTCGCCGTGTCGAAGATGAAAGACTACAACCGCTACGGCTCGAACCAGCCCAAGCGGATGTTCATCTACGGCCGGCTCGACACCGGCCCGACGATCCTCACGCCCAGCTACGGTTTCGGCTGGACGCTGTCGGGCTGGCTGCTGACCCCGTTCCTCGCGCAGGCGGGGGTCGAGACGATGCTGCGCATGCGCCAGCGGGTGCTCGCCGGGCTCAAGACGACGTTCGCCAGCCATTACAAGACCAGGGTGACCCTCGAGCAGATGCTCGAAAAGGATGCCGCCGCCGACTACCGCCAGATGAAGACCGGCGAGAAATATCTGGTAACGCCCTGGGGCTGAACCCCCAACGCCCGCTCAGGCTGAGCTTGTCTAAGCCCGCGCTCGGCGCGGCATCCTTCCAGGCTCCAGGTCGAGCGCAGTCCGCGACTTTATGGTCGGGAGTTAGCGCCGGTCGAACGCGGCCTGCATCGCGGGGGGATCGGTGATCCCGCTGGCGAGCAGCATCTGCAGCAGGATGCGCGCCTTGGCCGGGCCGAGCGCTCGTGCGGCGACGAAGCCGTGCGCGTCGTCGTCGATCTCGAGGTTACGGTCGACCGAGCCCTGGTCGACCCGGCTCGAGCGCACGACCGGTACGCCCGCGGCCGCGAGCGCGGCGATCACGGCGCCCGGCGCGTTGCCCTGGCCGAGCCCCGCGAGCACGATACCCTGTGCGCCGCCGGCGAGCGCGCAGCCCACCGTATCGGGTTCCATTCCCGCGTAGGCGGTGAGGATCGCCACCTTGGGCAGCGCCGCCGGCCAGGCGAACCGCGCGCCCCGGCCGATCCGGTCGGGCGGTCCGAACCAGTCGAGCGATCCCGGCGTGACGGCGGCAATCGGGCCGCGCGGAAAGCCGCGAAACGCCTCGGCCCCGCCGGTCGCGGCCTTGCGCACGTCGATCGCGGCGAACACCTGGTCGCTCATCACCACCAGCACCCCGCGCCCGGCCGCCGCCGGATCGCTCGCCACGCGCACCGCATTGGCGAGGTTGCGCATCCCATCGCTGCCCACCGCGTCCGCCGGCCGCATCGCCCCGACGAGAACCACCGGCTTGGCTGCCGGCAGCGCGAGGTCGAGCAGCCACGCGGTCTCCTCGGCGGTATCGGTGCCGTGCGTCACGATCACACCGTCGACGCGCGGGTCATCGAGCGCGGCGGAGATTTCGCGGTGCAACGCATCCCACTGCGGCCAGCCGATGTCCTGCGAGCCGATCGCGGCGATGTCGCGTCCGTCGAACCGGCCCTCGAGCCCGAGCCTCTCGGCTGCGGCCAGCAGATCGCCCACCCCGATCTGCCCGGGCCGATAGCCGCGCTCCAATGCGGACCCCGCACTCCCGGCGATCGTGCCCCCGGTGGCGAGAAGTCGGATGCGAGCAGCGCCCATCGCCCTCCCCTAGCTGCGCGGGGCGCCCGGCGGAAGGCGCCGGCACGCGCGGCGGGCACGCTCAGCCGCCGGGCGGCTGGGGTGGCGGGAGAGGCACCGTCTCGATGCCGAGTCCCTTGAGCACTTCGCCCAGCTTGGCGGCATCCTCGGCTGGGGCCGGTTCCTCGCGCCGCGTGGCCGGAGGCGGATCGAGATAGATCGAGGCCAGTTCCTGGTTGCTCTGCAAGTCGGCGTCGGGCTGCGCGGTGGTCGCGTAGCGCAGGCGCATGGTGGCCGACGTCCCGCTGGTCGCCTCGTCGCCCTGCCGCTGTTCGACCAAGAGACGCTGCTCGGCGCTGAGCGTCGCGGGCTCGGGCGCGGTGAACTCGTTCGAACGGAGCTCGAGGATGCGCAGGCACTCGGCGTAAAGACGCTGGACGAGCTGGGGGTCGCAGCGATCGCGCCCGCCGATCCGCGCCACTCCCTGGGGTCGGCTGTCCCGGGTCGAAGACACCGCGATGCCGGCGGCGGGGGCGGACTCGCCGCGGCTGCCGAGCTGCGCCGGCGCGGTGGCGAGGCCCGTCTGGCTGAGCTGGGCCGGCGCGGGGGCGCTCCGCTCCCCTGCCGGAGGCTGTGCGAGGCTGCGGTCCACGAGTTGTTCGTCCGGCAGCACGCCCCCGCGCTCGACAAGCTGCTGCGGAGCCGGGTCGGGATCGGCAGCGGGCGGCAATGCGAAGTCGTCCAGCCGCACCCGATCGCCCGCGTCCTGCGCGGGCGCGGCGGCAGCCGCAATACCCAGCAGCGCTGCGAACGCGAAGGCGCCGGGGCGTGTCACCGGGTCTGCGTGACCAGGAGCGCCTGCCCGGCGGGCTGCGTGATCTGGAGATCGGACAAGCCGCTGCCGGTCTGCGTCCAGGTCAGCTGGTTGTTGCCGTTCTGCACCGCGGTCATCGCGTTGTCGGACCCGTCCTGGGTGAGGCGCGCCATGTTGCTCTCGCCGTTCTGGGTGAGCGACATGGTGTTGCGCTCGCCCGCCTGCAAGGCCTCGACGCCGGAGGTGGTGGCCCCGCCGTTCTGAGCGATGGTCATCGCGTTGCCCGAGCCATCCTGCATCAGGTAGGCGACCTGCGCTCCGGCGCCCGATTGCGCGAGGCGGATCTCGTTGTCGTCGCCCTGCTGGCCGATCGCCGCGTAGTGCGCGCCGCTGCCGCTCTGGCTGGCCGAGGCGAAGTTGCGGTCGCCGGTCTGCGCGATCCGCGCGTACTGCGTGTTGCGGCTCTGCTCGATCGTGGCCCGGTTGTCGTCGCCGATCTGATCGACGAAAGCGCCCCGGCCCTCGCCGCGAACGATCACGAAGCGCGGCGGATCCGGGTCGATCTCGATCCTTTCCCTGCCTGCGTTGCCGTTGGCCCCCCGATTGCCGTTGTTGCCGTTGCAGGGGTTGCCGGTACCCACTCCCGGCCCGGTCCCGCACGGGTCGCCGCCGGGAACCTTGTCGTTCTTGGCGAAGGCCGGCGCGGCCAGCGCCGCCGCTGCTGCCGCGGCGAGAAGCGACGCGCGGATCATTGCTCGTCTCCCGCCGGTGGACCCTGGCGGACGACCGCCCGATTGCCGCTGCCCGACTGGGTCACGCTGGCGCGGTTGGCCGCGCCCGACTGGCTCAGGTCGGCGGCGTTGCAGGTGCCGCCCTGGGTGACGTCGGCGCTGGCCGAGGCGCCGCTCTGGGCAATCCGCAGCGAGCCGCCCTGGCCCTGCTGCGCCGCGACCGAAGCGTGATCGCGCCCGTGCTGCTCGATGTGCACCGTCCCGTCGGGATCGGTCCGGGTGACCGCCGCAGTGTGGCCCTCGCCGGTGCGGATCACGGTCGTGCTCCCGCGCGGATTGTGGGCCATGGCGCTGTCTCCGTCGAGCGAATGGGGGCAGGCATCGGACGCCGCCTGCGCGGCCGCCGGAGCGCCGAGCGCCGCGGCGAGGAACGGGAGAAGTCGGAGTATCCGGGTGCTCATCGGTCCTGTCCTATATCAGAAGAAGCGAACTCCGGCCCGCGAATGAATCGCGGGCCGGGCTCGGTGCGGCGGAGCGACGAGGAACGCTCCGCCGCTGGCTCGATCAGGGCGAAGGGGTGCCCTGGGTGACGGTCGCGGTGTTGCCGCTGCCGCCTTGCGTGACGAACGAGTCGTTCCCGTTCGAATACTGGCCCACCGTGGCCGAGTTGCCGGTGCCATCCTGAATGACCGACGAGTAGTTCCCGTCGGCATACTGGGTGACCTCGGCGGTGTGGTCCGAACCCGACCGCTGGTCGACATCCGAAGTGTTGCCCGCACCGTCCTGGCGGACATCGGCACTGCTGCCCGACGCCGTCTGGAGCGTCGTGGCGGTGTTGCCGCTGCCATCCTGGAAGATGTTGGCCCGCGAGTCGTCGGCCCCGGCGAACTGCCGGATGGTGCCGGTGTTGCTCGCCCCACCGGGAACGGTGTAGCCGTAGCGTTCGCCGGTTCCCTGATAGATGCGGGCATTCGCGCTGTCGGCGATCTGCTCGATCGTCGCCTTGTTGCCGGTGCCTTCCTGCCACACTTCGCTTTCCGCCGCGACGCCGGTCGCGGGATCCGGGAAGCCGGCATACTCGCTGCTGCTGGAACGGCGCGGGTTCGGATCGCCGGTGCCGCTCAGGCTCACCGTCGCTTCGTTGCCCGAGCCACCCTGGGCGACGTAGCTGTAGGTGTCGTCACCGGTCTGGGTCACGGTGGCGACGTTGCCCAGCGGCGCGGGCTGCGGATTGTAGCCCTCGTACTGGATCAGCGTGCTGACCGACCGTGCCCCGTCCTGGGTTACCGTGCCCGTGTTCCCGCCGTCGTACTGATAAGCGAAGCTGTCGCCATCGGCACCGGACTGGTTGATGGTCACGGTGTTGCCGTCGCCGTTCTGGTTGACGTCGCTGATCGACCCCGCCGACCCGGCGTTCTGGTTGACCGTCGCCAGGTTGCCCGAGCTGGTGGCATCGAAGTTGCCCTGCTCGACGTTGCTGGTCGCGTCGTCGTCCTGGGTGACGTACGCCTGGTTGGCATCGCCCGTCTGGGCGATCGTCGAAACCGCGCCGCTGCTGCCGCCGAGCTGCGAGGTGGTCGCGATGTTGCCGTTGCCGGTCTGGGTGATGGTCGCATCGTTGGGAACGCCGTCCTGCACGATGGTCGCATCGTTGTCGTCGCCGTTCTGGTCGATCGTCGCGTTGGCCGAGGTCAGCGCCGGCACGTCGTCGCCGGTGCCGGTGCCGTCGGCGGTCTGCCGGGTCACCGAGGCGAAGTTGCCGTCGCCGGACTGGTCGACCACCGCGTTGGCATAGTTGCCCGACTGGTTGACGTACGATTCGTTGTCGTCGCCGGTCTGGGTGACATCCGCGTTCACGTAGTCGCCGGTCTGCTCGATGTCCGACGTGTTGTCGTTGCCGGTCTGCAGCACCCCGACACGGGCCACGGGCTCGGGCGAGCTGTAGCTGTTGTCGGGCGTGCCGACATCGCCGCGGTAGCCGCTCTGGGTGACGGTCGAGTCGTTGCCGTCGCCGCCGGTCTGGCGCACGGCGGCCTCGTTGCCCCAGTTCGACTGGGTGATCGTCGAAGTGCTGGTGCCGACCTGCTCGACGGTCGCGTTCTGCGGGCCGCCCGACTGGGTGATCGTCGAGGTGCTGCCCCCGCCGTCCTGGTCGACCGTGGCGCGCTGGTCGTTGCCCGACTGGCCGATCGTGCTGGTCGCGCCGTTCGAGCCCGCGAGCTGGCGAACGTTGGCCTGGCCGTTGGTGCCCGATTGCGTGATGAACGATCCGGTGGTGTCGTCGCCGCCGGTGCCGCGCTGGGTCACGTTGGCGGTGTTGCGCTGGTTCGACTGCGTGATCGTCGAGTTCATGTTCGACGAGCTGGCGGTCTGGTTGACGGTCGCCGCGTTGCGCCCGCCCGACTGGTCGACCTTCGAGTAGCCGCCGTCACCCGCCTGGGTGACATCGGCCGCCACGGTCGAGCCGGCGTTGGGGCCGCTGGTGAAGGCCGCGCCGGTGCCGTTCTGATCGATGTCCGACACGTTGTTGTTGCCGGACTGGGAGACGGTCGCCTTGGTGGCACTGCCCTGCTGGTCGACGTCCGAGTTGTTGCTCTGCGCGAAGGCTGGCGCTGCGAACAGCAGCGCCGCGGCCGACACGGAGCCGAGAAGAAGAGTTTTCATGACACTGTTCCTTGAAAGAAGAGGGGGCGACCACCGCTGCCGGTGATCGCCCCGAAGCAGGTTACATGCCGCCCTGGGTAACCGTGGCGGTGTGGCCGGTGCCGGTCTGCGTGACGCTCGAAGCGTTACCGTTCGACAGCTGGTTCACGGTAGCGGTGTTGCTGCTGCCGGTCTGCGTGATGTCGGAGGTGTTGTTCGAGCCCGACTGGACCAGCGTCGCTTCGTTATCGAAGCCGTTCTGGTCGATCGTCGAGGTGTTGGCGTCGCCGCTCTGCGAGCTGGAAGCGCTGTTCTGCGACGATGCACTGTCGACCGAGTCGTTGGTCTGGTTGATCGTGCTGCTGTTACCGTTGCCCGCCTGGTCGATCGACGCTTCCATCAGACGCGCGCTGCGAGTGGCCGAGCCGCCGAACTGGCTGATCGAACCGGTGTTGCCGTCGCCGCTCTGCGTGATGCTGGCATCGGCAACGCGCGGATCCGGACCACCCGGAGGGTTCGGGTCGTTGTTCACCGACTGATCGATCGACGCGGTGTTGAAGTTGCCGATCTGATCGATGAACGCGTCGGACAGCTGACCCCTCTGCGTCACGGACGCATCGTTGTCGTCGCCCGACTGGCTCAGGCCCACCTGGCCAATGTCGTCGCCGGTCGAGTTATCGAAGCCCGACTGCGCGACGTCGGCGGTGTTGCGGTCGCCCGACTGGTCGACATTGAGGTCGCCCGACGTGCCGCTCTGCGACGCAGTGAGCGTGTTGTCGTCGCCCGACTGGTCGATGTTCGCCTGCTGGCTGTTGGTCTGATACGCGTTCCCGGCGTTGCGGCCCTGGGTCAGGGTCGAGCTGTTGCCCTCGCCCGACTGGTCGACGTTGGCAACCGAGTTGACCGAGTTCTGCGTCACCGACGAAGTGTTGTCGGCGCCCGACTGGTTCACCGTGGTGTCGCTGCCCGCATCGTCCTGCTGGAGCACGGTCGAGGTCTGGCCGGACCCCGACTGGGTCACCGAGGCGAACGCGCCCTCGCCGGTCTGATCGATCGTCGAGCTGTTGTCCGAACCCGACTGGTCGACCGTCGCGGTGTTGTCCGAGCCGGGGCCCTGGGCGATGTCGGAAGTCAGGAAGGTGCCGTCCTGATCGACCGTCGCGTCGCTACCTTCGCCCGTCTGCGCCAGGTCCGATTCGTTGTTCGAACCGTTCTGGGTGATCGAGGCCACGCTGCCCGAACCCGACTGATTGATGTCGGAATCGTTGGTGTAGTCCGGTCCGACCGAAGGCTGGCCGGTCTGCACCACGGTCGCGTCGGCATCGGTCGACTGAACGACGTTCGAGATGTTGTCGCCGTAGTCGCCGCCCTGGGTGACAGTGGCGGTCGCCCCGCCGGTGCCCGTCTGATCGACGGTCGAGGTGTTGTAGATGTTGCTCTGGCTGACGTTGGCGACGCTGTTGGCGGCGTCCTGGTTGATGGTCGACTTGTTCAGCACCCCGTTCTGATTGACGGTTGCGCTCGACCCGTCCGCGTTCGCGGTCTGGTCGATGTCGGAGACGTTGTTCTCCCGCCCGTTGAACGGACCCGGATTCGGCTGATTGCCTTCCTGGGTAACCGTCGCCGTGGCGTTCGATGCCTGATCGACCGTCGACAGGTTGTCGTCGCTCTTCTGAGTGACCGTGGCGGTGGCGCCGTCGTTGCCGCTCTGCGTCACGGTCGAGTCGTTGCCGGCGCCGGTCTGCGAGACGGTGGCGTCGTGCCCGGTTCCGCTCTGGGCGACCGTGCTGGTGTTGTCCTGCGCGAAGGCGGGGGCGGCGATCAGCAGCGCGGCTGCCGATACCGAGGTAAGGAAAGTCTTTTTCATGTCAAAAGCTCCTGAAAGATGGGTTGGTCCGTGAAATGCGGCCCGGCACCCGGCGAAGGATTTCGCTGAATGCTGAAGCGTGGACCCTTTGCCGGGCCTCGATATTCTTGTCGGGGCCACCAGGGGCGCGAGCGCCCGCGGTGGTCCGCTTTCCGGACAGGAGCTTGGTTTCAGGGAAAATTAATCCCGCCGTGGCAGGAACCCAGTCTCGTTTTGGGCTTTGTCCCTTTAACATGGTTGTCAAACTCCGGTCGGAGATTCATAACCATGCCTGTCTTGCGCATCGCGCAGGGCAGACCTGGTTGTGACACACGCAACTTCGTCAATCCGGGCGCGTCGGGGCTGCAACTCCGGCGCGCCTTTTTTCACCGACCCCTCCGAACGGCTGCAACCGCCCATCGAGGCCACCGGAACCTTCGGGCATCGTCAGGCGGGTCCGGCCCCCGCCTGTCCCATCGACCGCCGCCCGGGAGCGGCGATCAATTCCTCGTGCGCCCCCCTTCGCCGCGAAGGATCGCCGCCTCGGCGGCGTTCTCCTCGTTGGCGGCGGTGCGCTTGATCCTGTGCGGCGCCATCGGCGGCGCGTTGCGCAGCGCCTCGGCGACCTTGCTGCTGTCGATCCGGCCGTCGCGCTCCTCGCGGTACTGCCGCAGCAGCATCGCGCCCGCGGCGGGATCGGCGAATTTCCACAAATCGAGCTCGACACCCTCGAGCACCATGGCGAACACGGCCTTCTCGATGGCCTGCTGCAACGCCACCTGATCGGGCTCGTTGGTCGTGTAGCCGGCTTCCGCCTGCAGCAGTTCCTTGAACGCCACGAAGCGAAAAGCGTTTGCGCCGAGCGACTGGCTGGCGATCGTCTTCGACGCGGTGACCGTGGTCAGCACCTCGCCGGTCCGCACCGAAACCGCCCGCAGGTACACCGTGACGGTGTCCTGGCGGTATTCGGTCCTGCCGCCGATCCCGAGGAACGCCGCCCCGGCCCCGCCGGTCACCGTGTTGGTGTCGTAGCCGACGATGCCGCCTTCGAGCAGCACGCCGGCAAACAGCAGCGCGGGAAGCGCCTGCGGGTTGACCCCCTGCTCGCCCAGATAGCGCTCGCGCATCTCGCGGATGATCTGGCGTTCGTTGAGCAGGTTCTTGAGCGACTCGCGCTCGACGATCGTGAACCACTGGCGGTTGCCGGCGTCCTGCAGGGCCTTGACCAGGATCGAGGCGCCGCCCTGGCTGACCGCGCGCGACAGGGTCTGGCCGGCCTCGGTCGGCTTGAACTGCCCGGTCTGGTCCGCGAAGCCGTAGACGGCGATCGCCACCGGCCGGTCGGGCGCCGGCAGCGCGGCGAGCAAGGTCTGCGTCTGGGTGCGATCCGGAATGAACGCCTTCGAGCGCGTTTCCGGCCACAGCGTGGCCCCGTCCTCCGTGATGGTCGCGCAGCCTGAAAGCGCGAGGGCCGCGAGGCCGGAGAGAAGAAGTTTCGGCGACATCGACTTCAGCCCCGCCCTACGGCCCGACGTCGATGAAAGTCGGGATGACGATCGTCGTCACCTCGCCGGTGTCGTCGTCGGTGATCGTCAGCGTGACCTCGGTCAGGCTGCGCACGAACGAGATCGTCTGCCCGCCGAAGCGGATGGTGCCGCTTTCCTGCGGGTTCTCGCCGAAGATGGCGTTGACGATCTGCGACGACAGCGCCGACAGCAGCCGCGACTGGAGCTGGCGCGCGAAAATGTCGGCCTGCGAACTGTTGGTGGTGGACCTGGGGTCCTTGTAGTCGTTCTGCGCGTTGGCAATGCCGAGCAGGTGCGAGGAATTGAACGGATTGCCGCCGAAGGTGGGATCGATCGGTTGATAGGTGATGTCCTGCGCCCGGACGGCGCTGGCCATGCTCAACCCCAATATCACCAGGATGGCCGCAATCGGCCATTTTCCCCACCACATCTGTTGCGTCCCCTCCAAGAAGAGCCGGAGGCCCTTCTTCAAGTCCAAACGGCCAGACAGAAACCTGCTCGCCGTTAACGAGTCAGTAAGCTCGCCCGAACCGATTCGCATCCCCAATACAGGGGGGAACCCGGCGACTTGCCCGCCGGCCCCGACTTTTGTCTCGTGATGGGACATCCTCGCCCGCCCCTCAACAGGTGCAGAAGCCGCGGACCAGCTGGGTAAGCTGCACCGCCGAATCCACCCCCGCTTTCGAATAGATCTGTTTCAAATGGCTGCGCACCGTGCTCAGCGAAATCTGCAACCGCTCGGCAATCTCGCGCGGTGAGTTCATCCGGGCGAACAGGTCGAGCACGCGGGTCTCGGTGGTGGTCAGGCGCAGCGCCTTTGCCAGCCCGCTTTCATCGACCTGGCGATGCGGGACCGACAGGTTGACCAGCAGGCACACCGCATCGGGGTCCGTGTCGAGCGTCCACCCCAGCACCATTGCCCAGTGGCGGCCGCTGGTGCGCACAAGGTGGCTTCCGCAATGGCCGCTGACGCCTTCGATGAAGTCCTGCAGTTCGGCGAAAGCGGCGGGGCTCGAAGCCGTCAAACGGTCGTTGACGATCAACAGCGGCACCGGGGGCCGCAACAGTTTCGCCGCGCGGTCGCTGCGCCACAGCACCTTGCAGTCGCGGTCGACGACCACCCGCGGTCGCGCGTCGATCGCGAACAGCATCTCTTCGAATTGGGCCTTGAGACCCTCCCGCCCGCTATGCGCGGGGGGCCGCTCGAGAATTGCCTGCAACGTCGTTTCCCTTCGTCAACGTGCGCCGCCGGCATTGCCGAAGCGCCCCGCAGTGCGACCCGAAGGGGAGTTCCTGATGTTGCGCCGGCCGAGTTTTCAGCCGGTTAGGCAGGGACTTATACCGGCCTAAAGGTATCTTTCAAGAGGTTCGCGCGCAAATTCGAGCCGAAGTGGATGAAAGGTTCGCAGGCCTGACTTCGGCCGGTTAACTGTTGCGACGGGCCGAATAGCCGCTAACGGCTGCCGGCACGATCGGGGCGGTTAGCTCAGTTGGTAGAGCATTTCGTTTACACCGAAAGGGTCGGCGGTTCGAGCCCGTCACCGCCCACCATCGCCCTTACCGAGGCGCATTCTCCGGCAGGCTTTCCTGCACCTCCACACACCGGAACCGGATAGGGGCGAGCATTCCTTGATGAATACGCCCGATAGTTTGAATGGCGCTTGTGCGACACTCGGCCTCCGAGGCGAAACGCTCCTCGACCACGTGAGTCATGCCGAACTCCCACGGACCGTTCCAATCGACGGCGTCTGGCGGTGCAGCGTATACGATTAAAATCAAAAGCCAGGACACTTGACACCTCCCCGTTGACTTACAACGGCTTAGCGCGAAACGATCGCCTCGTCCACCAGCGCCGTGGCCTCGGGGCTTTGCCAATCGAATCCGCCTACGACTCGGGCAACTTCACGGCCGCTGGCATCGTAGAGCACGGTCGTCGGCAGCACGCCGTCCCCGCCGAGGGCTCCCGACAGCGCGTTCTCGCGGTCGAGCCAGGGCTCGAGGTGGGCGAAGTTGGCCCTGGCGAAGAACGGCACGACCTTTTCGGCGCCCTGGAGATCCTGACTGGCGACGACCACCCGCAGCCGGCCTTCGTAATCCCCCGCGAGCGCGTCGAGCAGCGGCATTTCCTCGACGCACGGCGCGCACCAGGTGGCCCAGAGGTTGAGCAGCACCGGCGCGCCGGCGAGCGCGCCGGTGTTGAGCGCCTCGCCCGCCGGGTCGGCCAGTGCCACCGCGGGCAGGAGGTCGCCGGCGTGGCTGCGGTCGATCTCGCCGGTCAGCGCGCCGTCATCCGCCTCGGCTTGCGGGGTCGAGGCCTCTTCCCTACTGCACCCGGCCACCAGCGCAGCCGAGAGCAAGAGCGTGAGCGACAGTCGGAGCGACAAGACGAACTCCATGTGGGGCGGGCGGTTCGCCGAGGGGCCTAGCGCGATCATGCGCGAAATCAACGCCTCGATCCCCTTCGACAAGGCGCTCTGGCGGCAGGACATCGCGGCCTCGAAGGCGCATGTCGCGATGCTGGGGGCGCAGGGGATCGTCTCGGCCGAGGACGCCGCGGCGATCGCCGCCGGCCTCGATGCGGTCGCCGCCGAGTACGACGCGAGCGGCGTCCCCGAGGATTTGTCGCTCGAGGACGTCCACATGGCTACCGAGAGCCGCCTCGGCGCGCTGATCGGGCCCGCGGCGGGGCGCCTGCACACCGCGCGCAGCCGCAACGACCAGGTGGCGACCGACTTCAGGCTGTGGGTGCGCGATGCGATCGACGAGGTCGATGCGGGGTTGGCGGCGCTGCAGCGGGCGCTGGTCGAGCGGGCGGGCGAGCATGCCGAGAGCGTCATGCCCGGCTTCACCCACCTGCAGGCCGCGCAACCGGTGACGCTCGGGCACCACCTCCTCGCCTATTACGAGATGCTGCGGCGCGACCGGTCGCGGTTCGCCGATGCCAGGGCGCGGGGCAACGAGTGTCCGCTGGGCAGCGCCGCGCTCGCCGGCACCGGCTTCCCGATCGACCGCGCGGCGACGGCGAGCGCGCTCGGGTTCGACCGGCCGACGGCCAACAGCCTCGACGCGGTCAGCGACCGCGACTTCGCGCTCGACTACCTCCAGGCCGCCGCGCAATGCGCGCTGCACCTCAGCCGCCTCGCCGAGGAGCTGATCCTGTGGGCCAGCCAGCCGTTCGGCTTCGTCCGCCTGCCCGATGCCCTGAGCACCGGCAGCAGCATCATGCCGCAGAAGAGAAACCCCGACGCGGCCGAACTGGTGCGCGGCCACGCCGGGCGGATCGTCGGTTGCCTGACCAGCCTGATGATGACGATGAAGGGCCTCCCCCTCGCCTATTCGAAGGACATGCAGGACGACAAGCCGCCGGTGTTCGACGCGCACGGCCTGCTCGCGCTGTCGGTTGCGGCGATGAAAGCGATGATCGAGGGCGTCGAATTTCAACCGGCGCGGATGCGGGAGGCAGCGGAACTGGGGTACGCGACCGCGACCGACCTCGCCGACTGGCTGGTGCGCGAGGCCGGGGTTCCGTTCCGCGAGGCGCACCACGTCACCGGCGCGGCGGTCAGGCTGGCCGAGCGGCGCGGTGTTCCATTGGGCGAGCTGAGCCTCGACGATCTCAGGGAAATCGACCCTCGAATCGACGAGCGCGTGTTCGCCGCGCTGGCGGTCGACAGCTCGGTCGCGGCGCGCACCAGCTATGGCGGAACCGCGCCCGTGCGGGTAAGGGAGCAAGTGGCCCACGCGCGCGCGGCGCTGCGGATGGAGTCTCAATGAAGCGCTTGATTGCCCTCCTCGTTCTGTGGAATGTCGCTGCCTGCGGGCAGAAGGCCGACCTCGAACCGCTTCCCGGACAGTCGCTGCCGCCCGCTCCGGTCGGCGCGCGCGCGCAGCCCGATGCCGAGGCGCTGCTCATGCTCGATCCCAAGGCCGCCCCCGAACGCTCGGTCGAGCTGCGCAAGCGGTCCGAAGAGCGCGAGGACGACCCGTTCGACCTGCCGCCCGAATAACCTGCGGCCATGGCGGGCCAAGCAAGGCTTGCTCGACTCGGGGGCGCGAGGGCCGCTAACGCCCCGCCGATGGATCACTTCCACTCCCGCGGCGGCACGCTCCATGCCGAGGAGGTGCCGCTGCCGGCGATCGCCGAGGCGGTCGGCACCCCGGTCTATGTCTATTCGCGCGCCACGCTGGTGCATCACGCCCGGGTCTTCCGCGCGGGCCTCGCCGCGCTCGACCGCCCCCACCTGGCGTTCGCGGTCAAGGCCAATCCCAACATCGCCGTGCTCAAGGTGCTGGCCCGCGAGGGGTACGGCGCCGACGTGGTCAGCGGCGGCGAGCTGACCCGCGCGCTCGCGGCCGGGATCGCGCCGGAGGAGATCGTGTTCTCGGGCGTCGGCAAGACCCATGCCGAGCTGATCCAGGGGATCGAGGCGGGGATCGGCCAGTTCAACCTCGAATCGGAGGAGGAGGGGCGCGAGCTCGCGGCGATCGCCGCCGCGCGCGGGTTGCAGGTCCCCTGCGCGCTGCGGGTCAATCCCGACGTCGATGCACGGACGCACGAGAAGATCTCCACCGGCAAGCGCGAGAACAAGTTCGGCGTCCCGCTCGACCGGGCGGGCGCGATCTACGCCGCGCTCGCGCGCGAGCCGGGGCTCGCGATGCGCGGGGTGGCGGTGCACATCGGCAGCCAGCTCCAGTCGCTCGAGCCGCTCGAGACCGCCTTCGGCAAGCTCGGTGCGCTGATCGCCGAGCTGCGCGCCGCCGGGCAGAGCGTGACTCGCGCCGATCTCGGCGGCGGGCTGGGGGTGCCTTATCGCAAGGGTGAGGTCTATCCGACGCCGGCCGAGTACGGCGCGATGGTTGCGCGGGTCACGGCCGGGTGGGGGGCGCGGCTGTCGTTCGAGCCCGGCCGGGTGATTGCCGGCAACGCCGGGGTGCTGCTGACCCGCGTGATCCGGGTCAAGCGCAGCGGCAACGGGCCGCCGTTCGTGGTGGTCGACGCGGCAATGAACGATCTCGCCCGGCCGGCGATGTACGGCGCGTGGCACGATATCGACGCGGTGGCGCCCACCGGCGAGCGCTTCACCGCGCACATCGTCGGCCCGATCTGCGAGACCGGCGACACGTTCGCGTCGGACCGCGAGATGGACGCGCTGGCGGCGGGCGATCTGGCAGTGTTCCGCACCGCCGGGGCGTATGGCGCGACGATGGCCTCGAGCTACAACAGCCGCGGCTACGTGCCCGAGGTGCTGGTCGACGGCGAGCGCTTCGCGGTGGTCGCCGAGCGGATCGATCCGCACGCGATCATGAACGCCGAGAAAGTGCCCGAGTGGCTCTGAGCGCGCTGCCGCTGTTCCACCGGGTGGCGGGGCGGCGGGTGGTCGTGCTCGGCGAAGGGCCGGCGGCCGCGGCCAAACGGCGGCTGGTCGAGCGCGCCGGCGAGTTG
>JBHWTG010000021.1:0-9800 GCA_043427735.1 Tsuneonella sp.
TATGTGTGGGAGTGACGACCTACTACCGCGTCGGCTCGAAGCACGAGCCGCGCGGGCGCACCGGCTTCGCGCACTTGTTCGAGCACATCATGTTCACCGGCAGCGAGAACGTCGAGAACTTCGACATCCCGCTCGAGGCGGCGGGTTCGACGGGCACCAACGGCTCGACCGCGCCCGACCGCACCAACTATGTCGAGACGGTGCCGACCGGTGCGCTCGACCTCGCGCTGATGATGGAAAGCGACCGCATGGGGCACCTGCTCGGCGCGGTGAACCAGGACAAGCTCGACAAGCAGCGGGGCGTCGTCAAGAACGAGAAGAACCAGGGCGACAACCAGCCGTACGGGCTCGTCCGCTATCTCGTCAGCGAGGGGCTGCTGCCGGTCGGCCACCCGTATCGCCACTCGACGATCGGATCGATGGCCGATCTCGAGGCCGCCTCGATCGAGGACGTGCGCCAGTGGTTCCGCGACAACTACGGCCCCAACAACGTGGTCCTCGCGCTGACCGGGGACATCGACGTGCCGACCGCGCGCGACAAGGTGCAGCGCTGGTTCGGGCACATCCCGCGCGGGCCCGAAGTGGTCCAGCGGCCGGCCGGGCCGGTGACCCTCGCCGCACCGGCGGCGCGCGATCATGTCGACCAGGTGCCGCTGGTGCGGCTCTATCGTCTGTGGACCGGGCCCGGCCTGCTCGAGGCCGACAGCGTCGCGCTGCAGGCCGGCCTCCATGTGTTCGGCGGCCTCGCCTCCTCGCGGCTCGACACCGTGCTGGTGCGCGAGGAGCAGGTCGCCACCCGCGCATCGGCGTTCTACGATGCCGACGAGCAGCTCGGCACGGCCTATGTGTCGATCGACGTGCGCCCCGGTGTCGAGCGCGCGGCGGCCGAGGCGCGGCTCGACGCGCTGCTCGCGGACTACATCGCCAGCGGGCCGACCGCCGACGAGCTGCAGCGCGCCGCGACGGAAATCGTCAGCCGCCAGATCGACGGGCTCGAGCAGGTCGGCGACTTCGGCGGCAAGGGCTCGACGCTCGCCGAAGGCGAGCTCTACGCCGGCAACGCGGGGCTGTACCGCAAGCAGCTCGCCGCGCTCGCCGCGCTCGATCCAGCGGAGGTGCGCCGCGCGCTGCAAAGCTGGTTCTCCCGCCCGGTCTACAAGCTCGCGGTGGTGCCCGGCACCCGCACCGAGAAAGGCGCGCTGCTGGGCGGCTGGGGCGAGGAGGGGACCGTGCCGCCGCCCGCGCCCGACGCGAAGAAGCCGGCGCCGCCGATCGTCCAAGGGCCGTCGCGCGCGATGCCCGAGGTCGGACCGCTCAAGCCGCTGGTGTTCCCCGCGGTCGAGCGGGCGAAGCTGGCGAACGGCATCCCGGTGGCGCTCGCCCGCCGCGGCGCGATCCCCAAGATCGCCATGGCGATCGAGTTCGACGCCGGCTTCGCCGCCGACGGCGCGGCGCGCGCGGGCACCCAGGCGCTTATGCTCGATCTGCTCGACGAGGCGACCACCACCCGCAGCGCGCAGGCGATCGCCGAAGAGCAGGAGCGGCTCGGCGCGACCATCGCCGTCGCCACCGCGCGCGACACCAGCGAGGTGCAGATGAGCGCGCTCACCGCGAACCTCGCGCCCTCGCTCGCGTTGCTGGCCGACGTCGTGCGCAATCCCGCGTTCGCCGAAGGCGACGTCGCGCGGGTGAAGAACCAGCGGCTGGCCACCATCGCGCAGGCGCTCGCCACCCCGCAGGCGGTCGCCGCGCGCGCGCTCGATCCGCTGCTCTACGGCGAGGCGCACCCGTATGGCTCGGTCGGCGCGCTCGGCCGGAAGGCGGTGGTGGAGGCGCT
This sequence comes from Tsuneonella sp., assembly GCA_043427735.1. GTDB lineage: Bacteria > Pseudomonadota > Alphaproteobacteria > Sphingomonadales > Sphingomonadaceae > Tsuneonella. Next base: position 1,838 of record JBHWTG010000021.1, read on the forward strand.
GACGCCCGCCGCGCTGCGCGCCGAGCATGCCGCCTGGATCCGGCCGGAGACCGCCCGGATCACCGTGGTGGGGGACGTGACGATGGCCGAGCTCCTGCCCCGGCTCGAGCGGGCGTTCGGGGACTGGGCGGGCGCCGCGGGCATGCCGCCGGCCAAGAACCTCGCCGCCGCCACCCCCGCTCCGCAGCCGCGGCTGGTGGTGATCGACCGGCCCAACAGCCCGAGCACGGTGCTGCTGCTGGGCCGGGTGCTGCCGCTGACCGGGCGCGATCCCGAGCAGGAGGCGCTCGAACTCGCCAACGAGGTGATCGGCAACGGCTTCCTCTCGCGGCTCAACATGGACCTGCGCGAGACGCGGGGCTGGACTTACGGCATCCGCAGCGGGCTGTCGCGCGCGGTCGGGCCGCGCTCGGCGACGGTGCAGACGATGGTCCAGGCCGACCGCACGGGGGATTCGATCCGCGCGGTGATCGACCAGATGCGCGCGTTCCCCGCCACCCGCGGGGTCGATCCCGCCGAGCTCCAGCGGGTGACCGCGGGCAACATCGCCAACCTGCCGACCCGCTTCCAGACCAACGCCGACGTGCTCGCCGCGCTCACCGCCAACCAGCTGCTCGGCCGGCCCGACGACTATCAGGCCCGGCTCGCCGGGATCTATCGCGGGCTCGACGCCGAGGCGCTCGACACCGCGGCGCGCCTCCATCTGCAGCCCGAGCAGATGATCGTGGTGGTCGTCGGCGACCGCACGGTGATCGACCCGCAGCTCGCCGGGCTCGGCCTGCCGATCGAGTACCGCGCGGCCAGCGAGTTCTGACTGCCGCATCGCGGCGGCGGGTTCCGATTGACAGCAATGTCAGCAAGCGCGATTGCGCGGGCGGACTTTTGGCCAAGGAGACAAGCGATGGGCGTTGCCGGCAGCTACGATTGCGTGACCAAGACCCCGATGGGGGACCAGAAGAGCGTGTTCACCGTCAACGACAACGGCGACGGCACGTTCAGCGGCAAGAACGCCGGGGCGATGGGCAGCATGGATGTCGAGAACGGCAGGATCGACGGCAACCGGCTCACCTGGACGATGAACATGACCGTGCCGATGCCGATGAAGCTCGAAGGCAGCGCGACGGTCGAGGGCGACCAGCTCACCGGCAGCATCAACGCCGGCGCGTTCGGCAACATGGCGATGACCGGCACCCGCCAGAGCTGACGCGGTTTCGCCAGACCAGCCACGAGGGGCGCCGGAGCGATCCGGCGCCCTTTTTCGCATGCCGGTGCGCGACGGCGGCGGCGGCGAAAGGTGACACGAAGTATACACCGAAACCGGAGCGGGCGAGCGGCCCGGTTTGCCCGGAGTCACCCGGAAAAACGCTTCGACGCAGCGGGCCGGGGTCGGATGCGCAGATGGACGGAATGAAAGCATGGGCCGAGCCGGACGAAGGAAGCCGCGGCGAGGCTAGCGCAAGAGATGCCTTGTAGGAAAATGGTTTCTTGCGGGGGGATTCGGGGGCGGTAGAAGGGCCGGTGGAGGTCCGATGTCCGTCAGTTCCGAAACCCAAGACCTGCTTAGTCACTTGGCGGGGCGCCCCGGCCATGATGAGGTCAAAGCCGACTTTCGCAGCCTCCTGATCGCCGAATTCGGCGCACAGTTGCACGAGCTGCATTTCGAAAAGCGGGTGCCGGAAATCAGCGGGCGGCTCGACGGACTGATCGGCCGAACCGTCTTCGAGGCCAAGCGCAACCTCAAGCTTGAGCTGCGCGACGTCCAGCGGCGCATGCCCGACTATCTTGCCGACCGGGAACGCGAGGAAGGCGAGCCGTTCGTCGGCATCACCAGCGACGGCAAGCAGTGGATTGTCTACGAACTCATCAACGGCGCGCTGGTTAAGATCAAGGAGACGGCGCTCGATCCGGACAAGCCCGAGGTGTTCCTCGCCTGGCTTGATGGCGTGGTCGCGCTCAAAGGCTCGCTGCCGCCCGATGCGCTGACGGTTCGCGCCGAGCTGGGGCAAGACAGCGTCGCCTACCGTAGGGTCGATCGCGGCCTGCACGGTTTGTGGGACAAAGTGCGCACCCGCCCGGCCGAGGCGCTGAAGCGCCAGCTCTGGGCCGAACTGCTCAAGCTGGTCCACGGCAAGGATGTCGAGAACGACGCGCTGTGGTTTCAGCATACGTATCTCGTGATCGTCGCCAAGTGCATTGCGCTGGCGGTGATGGACCTCGGCGAAGACGATCCGCGCAAGCTCTTGTCGGGGGAGGCGTTCACCGCTGCGGGCGTGCACGGCGCGGTCGAAAGCGACTTTTTCGACTGGGTGGTGGCGGACCCCGAAGGCGAGGCTCTGATACGCAAGATCATGGCGCACGTCCGCCGCTTCCGCCTCCGCGAGGTCGACAGCGATGTCCTGAAGATCCTCTACGAATCGCTGATCGACCGCGACGAGCGCCACGGACTGGGCGAATACTACACCCCCGACTGGCTGGCGGCGAAGGTCGTGCGCCACGCCGTCCGCAATCCGGTCGAGCAGAGAGTGCTCGATCCCGCGTGCGGATCGGGCACATTCCTGTTTCACAGCGTCCGGCTGTTCCTGGCCGAGGCGGAGGACGCCGGCATGCCCGCGCAGCGACGCGCGGCGGAAGCGTGCGGGATGGTGACCGGGGTCGATATTCACCCGGTGGCGGTGATCATCGCGCGGGTCACCTTCCTGCTCGCGCTCGCGCCGGTGCTCGGCAACCGCGCGGGCAGTCTGTCGATCCCGGTTTACCTGGGCGATTCGATGCAGCTTTCGGTCAAGCAGGACATGGTGGAAAAGGAACTGGTGATACAGGTGCCGCCGCCCGCACCGGGCGAGGGCAGCCGGGAGAAGCTGAGCTTTCCCGAGCCGATCTGCGCCAAGCCGGCGGTTTTCGACCGCGCGATCGAGGCGATGCGCCAAGGCAGCCTAAACGGGCGCAGCCGCGAGGCCGTTGAAGCGCATATCGAGCGCGAGGCGAAGGAAGTGCTCGAACGCAAGCTGACGCCGGACGAAACGCGGGCGATCGCCGACCTCGGCGAGACCTACGAGACCTATCACAAGCTGCGCGTCGAAGGGCGCGACACGATCTGGTCGTACGTCGCGCGCAACCTCAGCCGCCCGCTGGCGCTGGCGAGCGGCGGCGGCTGGGCCAACGTGCTGGTCGGCAACCCCCCGTGGGTAGCCTACCGCCACATGAGCGCGGACCTGCAGAAGCGGTTCAAGGAGCTGGCAAAGGGGGAGCGGGTGTATGTCGGCGGCAAGTTCGCCACGCAGAACGATCTCTCCGCGCTGTTCACGGTGCGCGCGGCGCATCTTTATCTGCGGCCCTCGGGAAACCTGGCGTTCGTGCTGCCGCTCGCGGCGATGACCCGCGGCCAGTTCGACAAGTTCCGCAGCGGGCGGTTCCAGAGCTCGAACATCGCGTGGGACGAAGCCTGGACGATGGACGACAGCGTCGCGCCGCTATTTCCCGTGCCCGCGTGCGCGGTGTTCGGCCGCAAGCGCGCGCGGGGGCAAGCAATGCCAAATACGGTGCGGACCTATTCGGGATATTTGCCGCTTCGTGACGCGTCGGAGGAGGTGGCGGATGCGCGGTTGAAGGTCGCGGAGAATGCGCCTGCGCCAAGCACTGCTCAAAGCGAAGGTGGCTCAGATTACCGCAACGCTTTTCGAAACGGGGCTTTTTTGTCCCCTACCATGTTGGTCTACGTCGAACGGCTTGCAGGTGGCAAGCTTGGCCAAGACACCGCTAAACCACAAGTTGCAAGCCGTCGCTCAAATCTCGAAAAAGCGCCCTGGTCCGAGCTTGATGGGCACCAAGGCCAAGTCGAAGCTTCATTTCTCCGCCCTATCATCAAGGGCGAGTCAATCTTGCCTTGGCGCGAGTTCGCGCGTTTTGAAGGCGTCATCCCGGTAAGAGACGACGGCGTACTTATGACCGCCGACAGAGCGTTCAACGACGGTCATATCGGGTTGTCCAGGTGGATAGCTGACGCTGGTTCGATCTTCGATCGAAACAAGGCGGAAGCAACAACGGCTGATTTCCTCCAGCAGCTAGATTTCTTCGGGAAGTTGACTGGGCAGTTCCCGATCGCCCCACTTCGACTCGTTTATGCAAAAGCGGGTTCTCAACCCGCGGCAAGTTTGGTTCGAGACTCTCGAGCGGTCATCGATACCAGCCTCTATTGGCTCAAACTGCCAAGTGAGGATCACGGCCATTTCTTGGGGGCGATTATCAACAGCGAGGTCACAAGGAGGGCTGTCGAAAGCTATCAAGCGCGAGGCCAATTTGGAGCACGACATTTCGATAAGGCATTCTTCAATCTGCCTATCCCCTTGTTTGAACGCAAAAATTCCCTCCATCGCAGTCTCGCCCAAGCTGGGGAGGAAGCCGAACGAAAAGCGCTCGCGGTCGACCTCATCGAAGGCGAAAAGTTTCAGCGCGCGCGCAAGCGCATTCGCGACGCGCTGATCGACGACGGAATCGCGGGGAAGATCGACGCGCTTGTCGAAAAGCTGCTGAGCGGCGCGGGCTGACCCTTGCGGCGCAGGCGCGCGAGCGCCTACCCTGCGCGCCATGCCCGCCTCTCCCGCCATCGACGACCTGTTCGGCCATGTGCCCCAGCCTTCCGCCGCGCAGACCGATCTGGAGGACTCCGGCGCCTTCGGCTGGGTGAGCGAGCGCGAGGCGGACTACCTCGTCCCCACCGCCGACGTGCCCGAGGGGGGCCACACCCCGGCGAGCATCCGCGCGCAAATCATGAAGATCATGGCGGTGGTCCGCGCCGCCGAGACGATGCCGTTCGGGGCTGACGAGCTCCACGTCCACTGCGTGTGGATGCCATATTACTGCGAGTGGCTGAAAGGCGGGGAAGGCGACGCGCTGCTCGCTGAGTTCCGCGGCCATGTCGCGCGGCTGCGAGACTCATAGGCGGATGGGGCCTATCGCACCCGGCCCGGCGCGAGCCGCGCGGTCAGCTCGACCAGCGAGCTCGACCGCATCCGCCCGAGCGAATGGGCGGACGAATGGAACGACGAACTGCTCGACCTGCTGCGGATCCTGACCCTGACGGTGGACAAGCAGGCCGAGCTTGCCGATCTGCTCGAACGCGTCTGCGGGGGCGAGCTCATCTCGGCCGACGATCTTCCCGTGCCGGGTGAGGCCGAGCGCAGACCGCCAGCAACCCGTTGAGCGGCCATTCACAGCTTTTCCCCATCGGCGCGTCGCGGTTTGCTTGCGCCCGGAGCCCAGCCGGATTCATACCAGGGGCTGTGACCGCGCAGCCCGATCTATTCCCGCCCGAGCCGCGGCGCGAGGTGGTCGATCCCGACGACGTGCGCGAGCAGATGATCGGCCTGCTGGCCACCGCGCGTGCGGCGCGCGATGCCGCCCCATGGGATGCCCGGCGGCAGCGGTTCTGGCGGAAGGTCTATCCGCAGATGTCCCGCTGGCTGATCGACCGTGACGAAGCCGAGCAGCTCTGCTTCGAGTTCGCCGCCGAGCTCGACCGGATCGAAACCCTGCTCGCGGCCTGACCTCCAGCGGGCGCGGCCAGGTGGACGGGGGCTAGCGCCTTTTACCCGCCGTCCTGCCCGCTCTTCAGCAGGTCTCAGTATTCGGGTTATGGGCCCGACGGCGCTGGGGGCGAAATGGCGGCAAATACCCGCTGTTCAAGACCCCCCACTCGTCGATTAGAGGCGGACGGCCCCTCAACCCCCCGGGTGGTAGAAATCCCAGATCTTCTGCGCCACGCCGGCGCTGATGCCCGGGGTGCGCTTCAAGTCGTCGAGCGCGGCGGCGCGCACTTTGCCGGCTGTGCCGAAGTGCAGCAGCAGCGCGCGCTTCCGCCCCGGGCCGATGCCGGGGATCTCGTCCAATGGCGAGGCGGTGATCGCGCGGCTGCGCTTGGCGCGGTGCGCGCCGATGGCGAAGCGGTGGACCTCGTCGCGCAGCGTCTGGAGGTAGAACAGCAGCGGCGAGTTCACCGGCAGCGTCTTCTCGCGCCCGTCGGGGAAATGGAACACCTCGCGGCCTTCGCGCCCGTGATGCGGGCCCTTGGCGATGGCGATCAGCGGGACGTCCTCGATGCCGAGCTCCTCGAGCGCGTCGCGCACGACCGACATCTGGCCCTTGCCGCCGTCGATCAGCACGAGATCGGGCCAGGTGTCCTCGTGGCCGCTGGCCCTGCGGCCCTTCGAGACGGGCTCTCGATACGCGGCTGCGCCGCTACTCGATCCCTCCTCAGGACGAACGGACATGGACGGATCGAAATCCTGCTCTTCTTCGTCGCTCCACTCCCGATTGTCCTGAGGAGGAGGCGAGGACGTAGTCCGAGCGTCCGTCTCGAAGGACAGGAGCCGCGCGAACCGCCGGGTGAACACCTCGCGCATCATCGCGAAGTCGTCGTTGCCGGCCGCGGTGCGCATGTTGAACTTGCGGTACTGCCCTTTGACGAAGCCTTCGGGCCCGGCGACGATCATCGCGCCCAATGCCTTGTCGCCCTGGATGTGGCTGTTGTCGTAGACCTCGATCCGCCGCGGCGGCGCCTCGAGCTCGAGGAACTCGGCGAGCTCGGCGAGGATGCGCGCCTTGGTGCCGCTTTCGGCCAGCCGCCGCTCGAGCGCCTCGCGCGCGTTGCGGCTGGCCTGCTCCATCAGCTTGCGGCGGGTGCCTCGCTCGGGGATCGAGATGTCCACCCGGTGCCCGGCCTTGGCGCACAGCGCCTCGGCGATCAGCTCCTGCTCCGGCAGCGCGCGGTCGACCAGCACGGTGCGCGGCGGCGGCACTTCCTCGTAGAACTGGAGGAGGACATCGGCGAGCACCTGGTCCTCGTCGATCTCGGCGGTGTGGCTGGGGAAGAACGCGCGGTGGCCCCAGTTCTGCCCGCCGCGGATGAAGAACGCCTGGCAACCGACCTGTCCGCCCTGGCTGGCGAGCGCGAACACGTCCGCATCGCCCACCCCGGCGGCGTTGATCGCCTGGCTGCCCTGGATCGCGGTCGCCGCGCGCAGCCGGTCGCGCAGCATCGCCGCGCGTTCGAAGTCGAGCGCCGCGGCGGCCTCGGCCATCTGCGCCTCGATCTTCTTCTGCACCGCGCCCGACCTGCCCGAGAGGAACTCCTTGGTCTCGCCCACCAGCTCGGCGTAACCCGCATCGTCGATCCGCCCGACGCACGGGGCGGAGCAGCGGCGGATCTGGTAGAGCAGGCACGGCCGGTCGCGGCGGGCGAAGAAGCTGTCGGTGCAGCTGCGCAGCAGGAACAGCTTCTGCAGCGCGTTGATCGTCACGTTGACCGCGCCCGCGCTGGCGAACGGGCCGTAGTAGTTGCCCCTGGCGCGCCGCGCGCCGCGGTGCTTCTGGATGCGCGGGAAGGCGTGGTCGGCGCGCAGCAGGATGAAGGGGAAGCTTTTGTCGTCGCGCAGCAGCACGTTGTAGGGCGGGCGGAAGCGCTTGATGAGCTGCGCCTCGAGCAGCAGCGCCTCGGCCTCCGAATTGGTGACCACGATCTCCATCCCGCGCGTCTGGCTGACCATCCGGCGCAGGCGGTTGGAGAGCGCCTTGACCTGGACGTAGTTCGCCACCCGCGCCTTGAGGCTGCGCGCCTTGCCGACGTAGAGCACGTCGCCGCGGGCATCGAGCATCCGGTAGACCCCGGGGCGCGGCTTCAGCGTGCGCACCGTCTCGCGGATCGCCGCGCACCCGGCCTCGAGATCGGGCTGCGCGCCGGCACCCTTGACGGTGTAGGTCGCGCGCTCCTCGTGGAAACGCTCGCTGCCGCGCGGGTTGGGCGGGGTTCCGGCTTCGGTGCGCGACGACATCGCGCGGGAGATAGGGCCTGCCGCGCGCGCGTCAAAGCTCAAGCCGCGAAGGGGGCGGCCTCCGCGTGCGGCCGGGCCTCGCTGGCGATCGGCGTCAGCGCGGCGAGGAACTGGCGGGTCGCCGCCTGCCAGAGAAG
>JBHWTG010000022.1:0-3895 GCA_043427735.1 Tsuneonella sp.
AACTTTCCGGCCGCTCGGTGATCGTGGTCGGCCCCGAGCTCAAGCTGCACCAGTGCGGCCTGCCCAAGAAGATGGCGCTCGAGCTGTTCAAGCCCTTCGTCTACGCCAAGCTCGAGCTCTACGGCAAGGCGCAGACCATCAAGGCCGCCAAGAAGATGGTGGACTCGATGATCCCCGAGGTCTGGGACGTGCTCGAGGAGGTCATCCAGGAGCACCCGGTGCTGCTCAACCGCGCGCCGACGCTCCACCGCCTCGGCATCCAGGCGTTCGAGCCGGTCCTCATCGAAGGCAAGGCGATCCAGCTTCACCCGCTCGTCTGCGCCGCGTTCAACGCCGACTTCGACGGCGACCAGATGGCGGTGCACGTGCCGCTTTCGCTGGAAGCGCAGCTCGAGGCGCGGGTGCTGATGATGAGCACCAACAACATCCTCAGCCCCGCGAACGGCAAGCCGATCATCGTGCCCAGCCAGGACATGGTGCTGGGCCTCTATTACCTGTCGATGGACCGCGAGGGCGAGCCCGGCGAGGGCATGATGCTGTCCGACATGGCCGAAGTGCACCAGGCGTTGCACGTCGGCGCGGTCACGCTGCACTCGAAGATCGTCACCCGCGTGCCGCAGACCGACGAGGCCGGCAACGAATACATGCAGCGGGTGGAGACCACGCCCGGCCGGATGCTGATCGGCGAGTGCCTGCCCAAGCGGCACACGGTGCCGTTCGAGGTGGTCAACCGGCTCCTCACCAAGAAGGAGATCGGCGACGTCATCGACCAGGTCTATCGCCACACCGGCCAGAAGGACACGGTGCTGTTCGCCGACGCGATCATGGCGCTGGGCTTCCGCCACGCGTTCAAGGCCGGGATCAGCTTCGGCAAGGACGACATGATCATTCCCGACAGCAAGGAAGGGATGATCGAGGAGACCAAGGCCCTCGTCGCCGATTACGAGCAGCAGTACCAGGACGGCCTGATCACCCAGCAGGAAAAGTACAACAAGGTGATCGACGCCTGGAGCCGCTGCGGCGACCAGGTGGCGAACGCCATGATGGACGAGATCCGCGCCCGTCCCAAGGACGAGAGCGGCCGCGAGAAGCCGATCAACTCGATCTACATGATGAGCCATTCGGGCGCCCGCGGCTCGCCGGCGCAGATGAAGCAGCTCGCCGGCATGCGCGGCCTGATGGCCAAGCCGTCGGGCGAGATCATCGAGACCCCGATCATCTCGAACTTCAAGGAAGGCCTGACCGTGCTCGAGTACTTCAACTCGACTCACGGCGCCCGCAAGGGCCTCGCCGATACCGCGCTGAAGACCGCGAACTCGGGCTACCTCACGCGCCGCCTGGTCGACGTCAGCCAGGACTGCGTGGTGATCGAGGAGGATTGCGGCACCGAGCGCGCGCTCGAGATGCGCGCGATCGTCCAGGGCGGCTCGGTGATCGCCTCGCTGGGCGAGCGCATCCTCGGCCGCACCACCGCCGAGGACCTGGTCAACGCCAAGACCGGCGAGGTCATCGTCAAGGCGGGCACGCTGCTCGACGAGCCGATGGTCAAGGCGATCGAGGAAGCCGAGGTCCAGTCGGCCAAGATCCGCTCTCCCCTGATCTGCGAGGCAGAGCAGGGCGTGTGCGGCACCTGCTACGGGCGCGATCTGGCGCGCGGCACGCCGGTCAACATCGGCGAGGCGGTCGGCGTGATCGCCGCGCAGTCGATCGGCGAGCCGGGCACCCAGCTCACCATGCGCACGTTCCACATCGGCGGCGCGGCGCAGCTCAACGAGACCAGCCACCTCGAGGCGATCTCCGACGGGCGCGTCGAATACCGCGACATGCCGACGATCGTCGACAAGCGCGGCCGCATCCTCAGCCTCGCGCGCAACGGCGAGATCGTGGTGATCGACGCCGAAGGGCGCGAGCGCGAGCTGCACCGCGTGCCCTACGGCACCGTGCTGATGCACAAGCACGGCGACCAGGTGAAGGAAGGCGAGCGGCTGGCCGAGTGGGACCCGTTCACCCTGCCGATCATCACCGAGCAGTCGGGTATCGTGCGCTTCCAGGACCTGATCGACGGGACCACGATGGAAGAGCGCGTGGACGATGCCACCGGCATCGCCCAGCGCGTCGTCACCGAGCTGCGCGCGTCGAGCCGCAAGAAGAAGGACGACCTGCGCCCGCGCCTCACGCTGCTCGGCGAGGAAGCTGGCAAGAAAGGTGAGGAGACCGAGGCCGCGCGCTACCTGCTGGCGCCGGGCACCTCGCTCTCGGTCGAGGACGGCCAGCGAGTGGAGGCGGGCGACATCCTCGCGCGCGCCAGCCGCGAAGCCGCCAAGACGCGCGACATCACCGGCGGTCTGCCGCGTGTTGCCGAGCTGTTCGAGGCGCGCATGCCGAAGGACGTCTCGGTGATCGCCAAGATCTCCGGCCGGGTCGAATTCGTCCGCGAATACAAAGCCAAGCGCAAGATCGCGATCGTCCCGGAAGAGGGCGATCCGGTGGAATACCTGATCCCCAAGACCAAGGTGATCGACGTTCAGGAAGGCGACTTCGTCAAGAAGGGCGACACGCTCATCTCGGGCTCGCCCAACCCACACGACATCCTCGAGGTGATGGGGGTCGAGGCGCTGGCCGAATACCTGGTCGACGAGATCCAGGAGGTTTACCGGCTCCAGGGCGTGAAGATCAACGACAAGCACATCGAGGTGATCGTTCGCCAGATGCTGCAGAAGGTCGAGATCACCAGCAGCGGCGACACCGTGCTGCTGCCCGGCGAGCAGGTCGACCGCGCGGAGATGGACGAGATCAACGCGAGGCTGGCCAAGGGCAAGGCTCCGGCCACTGGCACCCCGGTGCTGCTCGGCATCACCAAGGCCAGCTTGCAGACGCGTTCGTTCATCTCGGCGGCGAGCTTCCAGGAAACCACCCGCGTGCTCACCCAGGCGGCGGTCGAGGGGAAAAAGGATTCGCTGATCGGCCTGAAGGAGAACGTCATCGTCGGCCGGCTGATCCCGGCGGGCACCGGCGCGGGGATGAACCGCATGCGGATCGCCGCCTCGGGCCGCGACGCCGCGCTGCGCGCCGCCTGGCGCAAGGCGCAGGAGCACCTCATCATGGCCAACACCGCCGAGGAGGAGCACGCCGCCGAGCTCGAGCAGGGGCCCGAAGCGGCGATCGGCGACGATCCGCTGGCGCTGATGGAAGGCGAGACTCACGGCACCGACGCCGACGCCGGCGACTACCTCCAGCAGAGCGACGAGCAGCCCGCCGAAGAGCTTGCCGCGGGTCTCGACACCGAGGAGTAATCCGCGGTTCACTCGTGGCGGGCCACACCGGGGCCCCGGGGAAATGTCTCCGGGGCCCCGTTCGTGCCGGGCCGGAGGAGCAAATCGGATGCGGCTGATCGTCCTGGTTCTGGCGCTGGCGCTGGCGGCCTGCACCGCGAGGCCGGGCGACGGCAGCAGTGGGCCGACGATGTCGCCCACCGCCAGCGCCGCGCAGCGCCCGGCGGCAAGCTCGCTGGACGGGCGCTACCTGGTCGTCTCGATCGACGGCGCCGCGCCCATCATCGACATTCCCGGGCATGACCCCATCGTCACGATCGAAGGCGACCGGGTCCACTTTCAATCGCAGTGCATCTACGCCGACTGGACGCTTGCGCGCGCCGGCGGGAAGCTGGCCGCGAAGCCGTACTACGAACCGGGAAGCGCGATGTGCGCCCGCGGCCTCGCGCCGGGCGAGACCGCCATCCAGGATGCGTTCACCGGGCTCACCGCGATCGCGCCGGCCGCGGGCGGGCTGGTGGTCGAAGGCGCCGGACGCAGGCTCGCGTTGCGCCGCACCGCGGACCCGGAGCCGGACCCGCCCGCTCCGCCGGCCGCGGTGGCATCGCTGGCGGGCGAATGGC
>JBHWTG010000023.1:0-2835 GCA_043427735.1 Tsuneonella sp.
ACCTGCCGCCGTCCGCCGCCGCTCGTCGAGCGCGAGCACCTCGCCCGCCGCCGGAGCGATTCCCCGCCGGGCGAGCGCGGCATCGAACGCGGCGGGATCGTCACGGATGAGGCGGATGTCGTGCATCGCGCGGCCTATGCCGCAGCACCCCCTTGCAGGCAATGCGCGAACCGGGCACCGGCGCCGTTCATCGCAGCGCCAAACAGCGGAATGCAGGGGGCATTTGTGGACCATTCGACCCTGCAGCCCCCGCGGCGGACAAAATTCATCGGTGCGCTCGACGGCATCGTGCGCGCCGGCCGGCGGCTCGGCGCCTTTCCCCCCGTTCGACTGGAGAAGGAGTATCTCCTCGCCAAGGCAGTCCGCGAGACCGGCCTCGACGACTTCGGCGACGGGTGGTTCGAGCGCCCGCTCGACATGCTGCTCGATAGCGTGCAGCGAGAGGCGCGGCTGAACGCCGCGGGCGAGGTCGCCTCCGCCGGGCAGTTCCACCATGTCCTGCGCGACCGGCTGCTCGCGCAGATGTGGTTCAAGCGCCATCCCGAGATACTGGCGCGCCCGCTCCCGCACCCGGTGGTGATCGTGGGTCCGATGCGCTCGGGCACCACGCGGCTTCACCGTATGCTCGCGGCCGACCGGCGATTCGCCCACTTGCGCAGCTTCGAGACGATCAGCCCGGTGCCGCGGCCGGGGTTCGAGGATGTCATGGCAGGCAGAAAGGCGGATTTTCGCCCGAAGCTCGCCAGCCGTATCATGAAGGTCGCGCGCCTTGCCAACCCGCGCACGCTGTCGATCCATCCGACCGGGCCTTACGAGCCCGAAGAGGAACTCGGTCTGCTGGTGGCGAGCCTGTGGGGGATGAAGCACGAGGCGCAGTGGACCGTGCCGAGCTACGGCCGCTGGTGCGAGGGCGAGGACGCGACGCCTGCCTATCGCCATATGGCAGACCTGCTGCGGCTGATCGGCTGGTCGCAGCAGGAAAGCAGCCTGCGCCCGTGGATCCTCAAGACCCCGCAGCACATGCTCGATCTGCCCGCGCTGATGAAAGTGCTGCCCGACGCGCGGCTGATCTTCACGCACCGCGATCCACGCCAGGTGGTCGGCAGCGCGGCCTCGCTCGCGTGGAACCAGACGATCATCTACTCCGATCACGCCGAGCCCGAGCGGGTGGGGCGCGAGTGGCTGCGCAAGACCGCGCTGATGACCGAGCGGATGATCGAGGCCCGGCGGGCCATCCCCGCCGAACGCATGATCGACGTCCAGTACGATGACGTGGAGCGCGACTGGCGGGGCACGATGACGCGCGTCTATCGCTTCCTCGGGCTGGAGATCGACCCCGCGGTGGCGGGAATGGAACGATACCTCGAACGGAGCCGGGCGCTGAAGCATCGGCCGCACCAGTACAGCCTCGGCGAATTCGGGCTGAGCGAGGGTGAGGTGCTCGAACGGCTGGCGGGATACATCCGCCGGTTCGACGTGCCGATGGAAGGGCGCCTTTCCCCGGCCGACCGGCGAAGCGCGGAAGCTTGAGGCTGGATCATCCGCTCGGGTCGATCACCACTGCATCGGCCAGCGGATCGTAGCGGATGCTCACCCCCCGGTCGCGTAGCGCGTCGAAAGGCACCATCTCCCCGTCGAGATCGGCGAGGGCCGCCGCCAGCCGCGCGTCTTTCGAGGCGAGCAGCGCCTGCAACCCGCCGCGCTCGACCATCACCACCGAGCCGTGCCCGAGGGCAAGCTCGACCGAGCCGAGCACGACCGGCCCCAGTCGCACGGTCTTGCTTGCCCGCACGCCGCCCTCGGGAGCGCTTCCGCCTCGGGCGAAACCGGCGATGCTGAAATCGGATTCGAGCAGGCCCGCGCGGGAAGGCGATGCGGATGGCGGCGGAGGCGCGCCCGGCGGCTCAATCTTGTCCGCCTCTCTCACCGCGAGCCCGGTTGCGAGGTCACGGGGCGGGGCACCCGGGGCGATCGCGGCCTCTCCAGACGTCACGATGTGCGGAGCCGGCAGCGCGACCCGCACGGGATAGGCGGGCACCGAGCCGTCGCGGCTCGCGGCAGGTCGGGATGACCGCCCGCCGGTATCGAACGACCCCGGGGGGAGCAGCCACGCTGCCGCCGCAGACCCGACCGCCACCAGTCCAACCATCGTCAGGATCGCCGAGCGACGCATCGCGCACTCTCCCGCTGGCTCGCCGTCTCATTCGCGGCCGCCCCCCGCGGAGCTTCTGACAACCGCACCGAGTAGGCAAGAGGTTGGGGGAGAAAGGCTCGCCACCCGGTCAGTCTCGCGGCCCACGGCGTCCCGATTCCGGATGTGACTTCGCGAGTAAAACTAACGCTCTGTATTCAAAAGCTAACTTCGGTCAGAAGAAACAAGGTTAATTTCCTTGTAAGGATTGGCGATTCCTGTTCTCCTAACAATCACTAACGACTCGTCGCGGGTAACGGGGGCTTGGCCCCCTTTCGCGACGAAAATCGACGGGCCGCAGGATCGTAGTAATCTCGCTTGGGGGGCGCTGATGCGCCCGGGTCGCAGTCGCGCGTGCTTAATGTCGGTCTTGCAGCGTCCCGCCAAACGAGGTTGGGAACGATGGACTTGCACGACTACAAGCCGGAAGCTTTCGGCGATCAGGATGCGGCCGATCTGCAGGATGCCGGCAGCGGTCCGCTCGCGCCCGGGCTACGTGCGGCGACGCAAGTGCTGGCCCCCGATGCGAACGGGGTGGTGGTCCTGCCCGCCGGCACCGAACTCGGCGACATTCGCATCGAAGGCCGGGATCTGGTGGTGCTGGGCGCGGACGGGGTCCGTTACGTCATTCCCGAAGGCGCGAT
>JBHWTG010000024.1:0-3027 GCA_043427735.1 Tsuneonella sp.
AGCTCGAGTCCCCCGACACTTCGAGCGCATAATGATCGCCCGAGCCGAGCAAGGCGGCGGGGACGGAGAGCATGGTGTGGCTTTCCATCGCCTCGATCGGCACGCCGGCGGCAATTCGGCCGTGCAGCGGCAGTTCGACGATGTCGTTCGACGGTGCGGGACGTGAACGAGCCGGCGCGCGGAACGGCACGACGTTGTCGTTCGCTCGATCTCGCGGCGCGGCCACCGAGTCTTCAGGCTGGCGAATCACTTCGAGCGCGCGGGCACGGTTGGGCAGGCGGCGGATGAACCCGCGCTCCTGAAGCGCGGAGATCAGCCGGTGCACCCCCGACTTGCTCTTGAGGTCGAGCGCGTCCTTCATCTCCTCGAACGACGGGGAGATCCCGCTTTCCTCGAGCCGGACCGTGATGAACTGCAGCAATTCACGTTGCTTGGCGGTGAGCATCGCACTCTCCCACAACCGTCCCAATCCGGGAACGAACGCGGAACAAGTAGGCAACCCTGGTCCGCTAGTCAAGTGAGACCCGCAGCTCAGACCAAATCGCCTTCAGGTCCCCTCGCTTTTACCGTCTGGCTGCCAGGCACCCGACTTGCCGCCGGTCTTGGCAACGAGGCGCAGGCTATCGATGACCATGCCTTTATCGAGCGCCTTGGCCATGTCGTAGATTGTCAAGAGCGCGATCGAACATGCTGTCATCGCTTCCATTTCCACGCCCGTCCGCCCGGTGAGCGAGGCGGTGGCGCGCACGTTCACGCCGTCGTCCAGAAAGTCGAATTCTATCGTCACCGCGTCGAGCGCTAGCGGATGACACAGCGGGATCAGTTCGGCGGTGCGTTTGGCCGCCATGATCCCCGCGATCCGCGCCGCGGCCAGCACGTCGCCCTTGGGGCCGCTCCCCTCGCGGATCGCGCCGAGCGCGGCCGAATTCATGCGGATGCGGCCCGTCGCCGTTGCCGAGCGCGCCGTTGCCGGCTTGGCGCCGACATCGACCATCCGCGCGGCGCCGCTCTCGTCGAGATGCGTCAGGCCGCTCATCCCCCGAGCAGCGCCCGGGTCGCCGCCTCCACATCGCGTTGGCGCATCAGGCTCTCGCCGACGAGAAACGCGCGCACGCCGGACCGCGCGAGGCGCTCGCAGTCGGTCCGCGCGGCGATACCGCTCTCGCCGACCAGTATCGCGCCCGCAGGGGCCTGTTGCGCGAGCCGCTCGGTGGTCGCAAGATCGGTCTGGAAGGTCTTGAGATCCCGGTTGTTGATGCCGATGAGGCGGGACCGGAGGCCCGCGGCACGCTCCATCTCGGCCTCGTCGTGCACTTCGACGAGCACGTCCAGGCCGCGCTCGATCGCCGCTGCCTCGATCTCGCCCATCGCGCCGTCGTCGAGCGCGGCGACGATGATGAGGATCGCGTCGGCGCCAATCGCGCGCGCTTCGGCCACCTGCCACGGGTCGACCATGAAGTCCTTGCGCAGCACAGGCAGCGAGCACGCCCGGCGGGCATCGACGAGGTAATCCTCATGTCCCTGGAAATAGGGCGCGTCGGTCAGCACCGACAGGCACGCCGCGCCCGCTCGTTCGTAAGCCGCCGCGTGTTCCGCCGGCCTGAAGTCGGCCCGGATCAGCCCCCTGGAGGGGGAGGCTTTCTTGATTTCCGCGACCAGCGCGAAGCCGGCGCGCGTCTTCGCCTCGATGGCGGCCTGGAAGCCGCGCGGGCGCGACTGCTCGCGCCCCAGCTGATCGAGATCGTCGAGCGTCGCGCGTCCCTTCCGCTCGGCGACCTCGGCGCGTTTGGTGGCACAAATCTCGTCGAGCCTGTTCATCGGGCGAGCTCGATCCATTTCGCCAGGAGCGCTTCGGCGCGGCCCGAATCGAGCGACTCGGCCGCGAGCGCGGCACCCTCGGCGTACGTCTCGGCCTTGCCCGCGATCATCAGCACCGCACCCGCGTTGAACAGCACCGCGTCGCGATAGGGGCCGGGCGCGCCCATCAACAGCGCTTTGAGCGCCTTGGCGTTGTGCACCGCGTCGCCGCCGCGGATCGCCTCGATGGGCGCGGTCGGCAGCCCGGCATCGGACGCCCGCGCGCGGCGCAGCTCCCACTCGTGGCCGCGGACGTCGGCAATCTCATTGCCGCCTGCGAGGCTGAGCTCGTCGAGCCCCTCGTCCCCCGAGACGATCAGCGTCCGATCGGTGCCGAGGCGCGCCTTGGCTTGCGCGTAGATCGGGACATACGCGGGCCGCGCGATGCCGATGAGCTGGCGCCGGACCCCAGCCGGGTTCGAGAGGGGGCCCATCAGATTGAAAATGGTGCGGGTGCCGAGCCGTTGCCGGATCGGTTGGATGCGCACCATCGCCGGGTGATGGTTCCTGGCGAACAGGAAGCAAATTCCGAGTTCCGCCAACGACTTTTCGGCGGTTCTTCCCGCGGCTTCCATGTCAAGCCCGAGCGCCTCGAGCGTGTCTGCCGCCCCCGCCTTGCTGCTGGCCGCGCGGTTGCCATGCTTGGCCACCGGCACTCCGGCCGCGGCCACCACCAGGCTGACCGCGGTCGAGACGTTGAGCGTGTGGTGCCCGTCGCCGCCCGTGCCGCAACAGTCGACCGCGTCGTCGGGCGCCGCGACCGGGATCAGCCGCGCGCGCAACGCTCGCGCCGCCCCGGCGATCTCGTCGGCGGTCTCGCCGCGTTCGGACAAGGCGACGAGGAAGCGGGCGATCTCCTCGTCGCCGATTCCGCCGTCGAGCAGCGCGCCGAACGCCTGCTCAGCTTGCGCCTCGCTGAGGTGCGGCTCGACCGGAGGCAGCCCGTTCATGTGGGCACGACCGCGCGCATGCCGCACAGCGCGAGGAAATTCGCCAGCAACTGGTGGCCGTGCTCGGTGGCGATGCTTTCGGGGTGGAACTGGACTCCGTGGATCGGCAGCTCGGCGTGGCGCAGGCCCATCACCCGCGCGTCGTCGGCCGTCGCGTTGACCGCCAGCGCGGGAGGAACGTCCTCGACCACCAGCGAATGATACCGGGTCGCGGTACATT
>JBHWTG010000025.1:0-7522 GCA_043427735.1 Tsuneonella sp.
TGCTCACGGCCCGGTTGGCGATGAACAGCGCGCTCATCGCCAGGGCCGAGACCAGCGGCAGCAGGGCGGCGGCCCCGAGCTCGGCGAGATTGGGGCGCAGGACCATCAGCACCCCGCCGAACGCGGCGGCCGAGGCCGCCCACGTGGTCGGTCGAGAGCGCTCGCCGAGAAACAGCGGCGCGAGCAGCGCGGTGATTATCGGCGCTACGAAGATGATCGTGGTCGCCTCGGCCAGCGGCATCACGAACAGCGAGGAAAAGAACGCCAGCGTCGCGGCCGCCACGCTCGCGCCGCGCAGCAGCTGCAATCCCGGGCGGCCGAAGGCGAACCCCGCGGGTCCTTCCCGCGCCCAAAGCAGCGCCGAAAGCCCGGCCGCGCCGAGCGCGTAGCGCAGCGCCGCGATCGCGGTCGGCGGCCACTCCCCGGCCATCGTCTTCACCACCGCGTCGCCGACTGCGAGCAGGGCGAAGCCGGCGAGCGCGGAGAGCAGGCCGCGGCGTTCCAGGGATGGGGGATGTGCGATGTCGAGCCGGCGATTGTTGCCGCGCCGGCGTTAGGGGCCGGGTGGCCTACGTCAAGCCGTTCGGGCGGCCAGTCGGCCGCTGGGCGGGCGCGTCGCCACGATGATCGCGGCGAACAGGAAGACGATCGCCTGGATAAAGCGCGGGTAATGCAGCATCCCTTCGAACAGGCTCTGGAACAGCAGCGCATAGAGCACCGCGAGCAGCGGCCGCAGGCGATCGTGCGCCATCGCGGGCCGGTGGACCCGGCCGATCGCCCGCGCGAGCAGGTAGAGCGCGCCCGAGGCGCCCAGCACGCCCCACGAGATCAGGAACTGCAACACCGCGTTGTGCGGCTGGGTGTGAGTCCACCCCGCGTACACTTCCCAGAAGGTCGACCCGCTGCCCCAGCCGAGCAGCGGCGAATCGAGCCATCGCCAGAAGGTCAGCGTCCATAGCACCGAGCGCCCCGCGCTGGCGCTTTCGAGGTTGGCGTATTCGCCGCTCGAATAAAGCCGGAACGGAGTGTCCTCGATGCTCAGCGCGCCCGCGAAAGTGAACGCCAGGATCGTGAGCACGGCGGTTTTCAGGAGCGCAGGCCACCGTGGCACCTGCCTCAAGGCGACAGCGGTGATCGCGGCGACCACCAGCATCGCCAGCATTGCCGCGCGCGTGGCGGACCACACCGTGGCGGTGGTGCACAGCAGGTAGCCGGCGTGGTGCCAGCCGAACCGCTCGTGCTCGCGGTCGAACAGGATGAGGGCGGCAAAACCCGCGGCGATCGCTCCCGTCCAGGCGCCGAAGTGCCGCACGCTGATGAAACCGGGAATCGCCGCGAACCATTCGATCAGCCCGCCGGGCACGGTGTGCGCGGGCGGCGGCGTGGCGAGGCGCCAGGCGGTGAAAACCGCGAGCACGCCCACGCCGATCCCCAGCACCGGCAGGATCGCCTCGACCCGCCGCGCACTGGCGACTTGCAGCAGGTGCACCACCGCGAGCGCGAACAGCAGATGGATGGCGGTCGCGATCGACAGCGCGATCGACGTCGCCGGATCCTTCGAGATCAGCACACTGCTGATGCAAACCCCCGCCGCCAGCGCGATCAGCGCGAGGCGCACATCGAGGGGAAGCCGCCCGACCGCGGCCCGCACGTCGAGCCCGCGGCGCGCGGCGAGCGCGCACACCGCCATCTCGAACGCCACGAACGGCAGCTCCTGCAGGCGCGTCCACTCGACCCAGCGCGGGGTCATGTAGTGGACGTACGTCGGGTAAACGAAGGCGGAGAGCACCGGCAGCCCGATGGCGATGGCGATCACCACAACGTCGAGCGCGTCCGGGCCGGCCCGGCGGGCGCCGAACGCGGATTGCGCCAACGGATCGGTTCGCTCCATCGGACGACCCTCTTTCAAAGATTGGTTAAACCGCCGTTATCGTCCGCGGCGGCAGGGTCGGATTTGCGCCGCGTTAACCATCGGTGTTTACCCGGGAGCCGGGCAGGCCGGGTCGGGGGTGAGATGAGCGGCGCATTCCAATCGTTGAGCCGGATGCGCGCCTATCGCTCGCTCCGGCGATGGTCGACCGCGACGATCCGGCGCGCCGACCGGGCGCTGCGCGGGCGGACCTCCTGGGGCGTTGTGGTCTGCGCGGTGCTCGCCTTCCAGGCGCTGCTGATAATCTATCACCAACCCTGGCTCGACGAGGTCCAGGCCGCGCAGATCGCCATCGAGGCGCCCAGCGTGGCGACGATGCTCGCGTGGCTGGCATACGAAGGCCACCCGCCGGCATGGTATCTGCTGCTGCGCGGCCTCGGCCACTGGGTCGAGCCGCTGTGGACCTTGAAGGTCGCGGCGCTGCTCTGCGCGGCGGCGGCTCAGTCGGCGATCCTGTTCGCGAGCCCCTTCACCCGCGCCGAGCGAATCCTGCTGGCAACCAGCCAGTTCGTGCTGTTCGAATACATGACCGTGTCGCGCAGCCTCACGCTCGGCGCAGCGGCCATGATCGTCGCGGTGGCGCTGTGGCGGCGACGGAGCTCCTGGCTGGCGATCGCGCTGCTGCCGATGTGCGACTTCCTGTTCGGCGTGATCTCGCTCGCGTTCGTCGCGCTCAAGGCGCGCGAGCGGGCGCTGTGGCCCGCGGGTGTCGCGCTGTGGGCGGCAAGCGGGCTGGCCGCGGCCTGGACGGTGCGACCCGCGCCCGATGTCGTCCCCGCGGAGGCGGCACGCGCCCTGCTGACCGACTCGCTCCACTGGCTGACCACGATGGGCACGCTGTTCGTGCCGTGGCAGGGCCCGCTGCTGCCGCAGTGGAACGAGCCGCCGTTCGTGCTGCTCGCCCCGGTGGGCGCGACCCTGTTCCTCGCGCTCGCGTGGCAGCGGACGGCGCACGATCGCTGGCACCGCTCGATCGTGATCGGCCTCACCGCGCTCACCGCGCTGATCGGGGTGTTCGTCTACCGGCTGTTCGCGCGCCACCTGATGCTGATCGCGCTGACCTTCATCCTGCTCGTGTGGCGCGACCGGGACCGCGGGCACGCGCCCGCCCCTGCGTTCCGCCTGTGGCTGCTCGCGGCATCGGCGTGCGGGCTGGCGACCGGCGCGATGGCGCTCGCCTGGCCGTTCGACCGCTCGGCCGAGGCCGGCCGATGGATCGTCGCCAACGGCCTCGCCGGCAAGCACTGGGTGACCTACCCGATGGGCCGGAGCCCCGCCGTGACGGCCGCGAGCGGGATCGAGTTCGAACGCACCGAAGACCGCTGCCGGCAGAGCTTCGTCCGCTGGGACACCCGCACCCGGCTGGAGACAGCCCGCGCGCTGACCGACTATTTCCGCGAGGAAGCCCGGCTCCACGGCCGCGGCTACCTGCTGAGCGAAAAGGATCTGGCCGCCGTCCCCGACGACGTGCTGCGGCCGCTCGGGGCGATTCCACGCGGCTACGGCGGCCCCCCGGCCTACTTCTACCTGATCGGCCCCGGCCAGCCCGAGCGCCGCGTCTCGGTGCCCCCGTGCGTGCCCGGCCGTCGCCCGTTCGCCAGGCTTCGCTGAGCGCCTGGGCTTAGGAAAAGAATAACCTTTCCAGCCTATTCACTTTGTATCGGAAGGCGGTGTTCGCACCGCGGGGCCGATGTCTCGCGCGCACCGCACCGGTCGGCCTTGGGGGATTTGCCAGATGAGCGCATTCGGACGCAGGAACGGACCGGGGGGAATGACGCCCGCCAGCCGCCCGTCGTTCGGTGTCGCCCGGCCGATGAAGGGGGGCGCGGCCACCGCGCCCATCCCCAGCGGCGGCGGCGAGCAGTTCCCGCCATTGCCGGGCGAGGACGCGTTCGGTTCGCAGGGGCCCGGCGATGCGGCCCGGCAAGGCGACGCGATGGCGCGCCTCGCCGACCGCGCCAACGCGGTCCACGATTCGAGCAGCCAGGTCGGCGGGTTCGAGGCGAGCGTCCACAAGATCAAGGAGCAGGTGCTGCCGCGCCTGCTCGAGCGCGTCGACCCCGAGGCCGCCGCGACGCTGACCAAGGACGAATTGAGCGAGGAATTCCGCCCGATCATCCTCGAGGTGCTCGCCGAGCTCAAGGTCACCCTCAATCGCCGCGAGCAGTTCGCGCTCGAGAAAGTGCTGATCGACGAGCTGCTCGGCTTCGGGCCGCTCGAGGAGCTGCTCAACGATCCCGACGTGTCCGACATCATGGTCAACGGGCCCGACCAGACCTACATCGAGAAGAAGGGCCGGCTGCAGCTTGCCGCGATCCGCTTCCGCGACGAGCAGCACCTGTTCCAGATCGCCCAGCGGATCGTCAACCAGGTCGGCCGCCGGGTCGACCAGACCACCCCGCTGGCCGACGCGCGTTTGAAGGACGGCAGCCGCGTCAACGTCATCGTCCCGCCGCTGAGCTTGCGCGGCACCGCGATCTCGATCCGCAAGTTCTCCGAAAAGCCGATCACCATCGACATGCTGCGCGACTTCGGCAGCATGAGCGACAAGATGGCGACCGCGCTGAAAATCGCCGGCGCGTGCCGGATGAACATCGTCATCTCGGGCGGCACCGGCTCGGGCAAGACGACGATGCTCAACGCCCTGTCGAAGATGATCGACCCCGGCGAGCGCGTGCTGACGATCGAGGACGCGGCCGAGTTGCGCCTCCAACAGCCGCACTGGCTGCCGCTCGAAACCCGCCCGCCGAACCTTGAAGGCCAGGGGGCGATCTCGATCGGCGACCTCGTCAAGAACGCGCTGCGCATGCGCCCCGACCGGATCATCCTGGGCGAAATCCGCGGGGCCGAGGCGTTCGACCTGCTGGCGGCGATGAACACCGGCCACGACGGTTCGATGTGCACGCTCCACGCCAACTCCCCGCGCGAGTGCCTGGGGCGCATGGAGAACATGATCCTGATGGGCGACATCAAGATCCCCAAGGAGGCGATCAGCCGCCAGATCGCCGAAAGCGTCGACCTCATCGTCCAGGTCAAGCGCCTGCGCGACGGCAGCCGCCGCACGACCAACGTGACCGAGGTGATCGGCATGGAAGGCGACGTGATCGTCACCCAGGAGCTGTTCAAGTTCGAGTATCTGGACGAGAGCGAGGACGGCAGGGTCCTCGGCGAGTTCCGCTCCTCGGGCCTGCGGCCCTACACGCTCGAGAAGGCGCGCCAGTTCGGCTTCGACCAGGCCTATCTGGAGGCGTGCCTGTAACCGGACGGCGCGCGGCCGCGATGCACACGCTGCCGCCCCCTCATCAATCTCGTCGCCCCGGGCTTGACCCGGGGGCATTCTCGTCGCCCCGGGCTTGACCCGGGGCTCGGCTTTTCCAGCGCCGAGAGAACAAGCCCCGGCCCGGATCAAGTCGGGTCCGACGGCGGTTCTCGAGGTTCGCGCGGTGTCCGCCCCTCCACCATGCTTGCATGGCCCCCCGTACCGGGGAGCGCTACCCCTTCAGCAATCCCAGCACCCCCAGCCCGAGCAGCCCGCAGCCGATCACCGCGAACGTCAGAAACAGCCCGGTCCAGGGTACCCAGCCGACCCGGTCGATCCGCTCGCGGCGGACGCGGCGGCGCTCGGCGAGGCTGGTCAGCGCGGCGAGCAGCAGGAACCCCGCGCCCGCCAGCGCGGCCAGCTCGGCGTCGCTGGCGAACAGCAGTTCGTCGAATAGCCTCATTGCCTATGAGATAGCCAGCGCTTCTCGGCTATCAATCGCTATCAGAACAGCGTTTGTGCCTTTGTTGACCTCCAATTACGCCGACGACACCTCTTGGCCCGGCTAAGAAATACTTCCATTGATATACCAGAAAAAGCAGCAGCGCGCCAATCCTAACAACATATCCTACCGGACTAATACCTCGAAAGAATATCTGACCGGTTTCCTGACTATGTATTTCTAAGGCAGCAGTAAAGTTAAACATTACATGAGACGTTATAACCAACATAGTTATGCCGTATCGATAGGACAGGATTGCTATGGCGAGGTTCGCCGTCAAGAAAGCTTGTACAACTGGGCGGGTCGTCACGAGGAGGACCAGTGACACGACGTCGGCGCTCTGATCACCAAAAAAACGGATCAAGATCAGTGCTGACTCGTATACTCCGATGATCGATCCCGCGATGAATAACCACTTGGCGCCATCCCTCTGACGCGTCAAAGTGAGAGCACACACGATCTTTGCGAAATCCTCACTCACTCCCCCCGCTACGTTTCCAGGACTCAGTCCGACCGCCTTTAATAAGGCAAGCACTGCGTTCGCAATGACGATAGTGCACAAGGCGAAAGCTGCCGCCCTTCCAAACTCGGCCATTTTGAAGTTCATCTAAGCCACTGATTACTCGAACCTCGGAAATAGAGTTCCTTGGGCGCAAGGCCTAGTGGGCAGGCGGCAATGAATCACTGTCTCGCGGAGGCTGCTCGGGCGAATCGTCATCCTGCGTAACAGGGGAAATATCCAACTGGATCGAACCTTGCGGATGCTCGATCGCATTTCCTGTAATAAGCTCTGCCACAGCATCTCCAGACTCGGAATATGTCAAGGTTGCTTCTCCGACCTTTTCTAGCCAATGGTAGGCAAACGCTGTGACAGTGGACTTAATTCCATCTTCTAAGCTTACATTTAGAGGGCCTATATCGAATGAGGAGTTGAGCGAGAAATCGATGAACGGAAAATCGAAGGCAACTTGAGCACCGGTGTCGCTGCTACGATAGCGCAACGCATTAGGCGCCCACTTTATGAAACCATTGGCTGTGTTCGCATCAGCCCACGCATCCCACTCGTCGGTCAGGGGAACCGTCGCGATCCATTTACCCTCTTCGTCTTGATAACTTTTTGCGTCATACACGCCGTCGTTGTTGAAGTCCTCCAGAACTATATACTCGGCGTTTGGCGGTGCATCTCCGTCTAAAAGGCCATAACTTCCACTTACATCTGATCCACCAGCTAAAGCAGCGAACGTTGCCTTGATCTTTTCTCGATCGGCATGGAGCCGCTGTGCCGTGCCATCTGTGTAACTAACAACCATCGCGGCCTCCGTGACTAGAGAGGGACACTTGCAAGCGAAACGGGTTAGTGTATCAGGCGCCCACGCGAAAGCAAGCTGGGCTGGCTGGTGTACGGCCTGCTGCCGCCCGCGACCACCTGGCTCGGCGCCCCGCTGATCGTCGGCGCGGGGCTGCTGATCGCCTGGCGCGAGCACCGCCTGTCGCTGCAACGGGCGCGCGCGCTGGTCGGCGAGTAGTCGCGGCGCGGGGAACCCGCCGCGGACAGCGGGGTTGAGCACATCGACCACTCAGGATTCGAGCCGGAAGGAACCAGCCATGGCCAAGAAACTGCTTCTCGCTGTGGGCGTCGCGGCGATCACGTTCACCGCCACCGCCTGCAACACGATCAAGGGCGTCGGCCGCGACATCGAGTCGGTCGGCGAAGCGGGCGACCGCGCAATCTGATCTCACCATTTTTCGCCAAACCACTACGGGCGCAAGCTCTTCGTGGTCGCAAGGGGCGCCCGTCGGTTCAGCCGGCGGGCGCCTTTCGCTTGACATA
>JBHWTG010000026.1:0-2938 GCA_043427735.1 Tsuneonella sp.
CGTGTGTACCAGGAGCCTGGCGGCACCTCGCCCTTCGCCTGCGTGCCGCAGACGATCAGCCGGTCCTCGGCGCGGGTCATGGCGACGTAGAGCAGCCGCCAGTGCTCGGCGCGCTCGGCCGCCTTGGCCGCCGCTTCGGCGGCAAGCACCGGCCCGGCCTTTTCGCTCTTGCGCAGTGAGGGCAACGGCACGGCGCGCGCTTTTCCCCCCCCGGGGAGCACCTCGTCGAGCGAAAGCGCACGGACCGGCGAGGTGTCGGGGTTGCCGGCGGCATCGGCGAGGATGACGATCGGGGCCTGCAGCCCTTTCGAGCCGTGCACCGTCATCACCCGCACGAGACCGCCGCCACTCTCGCTCTCGCGCTTGAGCTCGCCCTCGCCCGCATCGAACCAGGCGATGAAGCCGGCCAGACTCGGCGTGTCGCCGGCGGCATAGGCGGTGGCGGCGTTGAGCAACTCGTCGACCGGGTCATGGACCTCGCGCCCGAGCCGGGCGACGAGCGCCTTGCGGCCCTGCCACGGCCCCACCAGCATCCACCGCAGCATCGCCTGCGGCGGCTCGAAATCGGCGATGCGCAGCAGTTGGCCGAGCTTCTCGGCGGTTGCCTTCTGCAGCGGCGCAGTGCCCTTGCGGATGTGATCCCACAGTCGGGCGTTCGCCGCCCGGTAACCGTGCTCGAGGAGCTCTTCCTGGCTCCACCCGATCAGCGGGCTGACCAGCAGATTGGCGAGGCTGAGATCGTCGAGCGGCTGCGCGGCGAAACGCAGCGCGGCCATCAGGTCCTTGACTCCGAGCGGCGCGCCCAGCCGCAACCGGTCGACCCCCGCCACCGGCACTCCCGCCGCGTGCAGCCGGGCGACGATCAACCCGGCGAGTTCGCGGCGCTTGCGCACCAGCACCATCACATCGCCCGGCCCGGCGTTGCGGCGGCCGTCCTTGGCAAGCGGGAAGCCCTCCCTCATCCACCGAGCGACCTGCTCGGCGATGCGATTGGCCATCGCCCGCTCGGGCTCCGAGAGCCAGTCCTCCGGCCCCTCGTCGTCCGGATCGTGCTCGCGCGCGCTCACCGGGTGCCACAACGCGACAAGCCCGGGCCGGTCGTAACCGACGTGCGGCTCGGCCGCCTCCTCGGGTCCCAACCCGAAGCGCTCGCGCCCGATCGCGGCAATCGCCGCGTCGACGAAGTCGAGCACCGGCTGCGAGGTGCGGTACGAGCGCCCGAGCCCGAGCGGCAGCAGCCGCTGGTCATCGTCGCCGGCTGCGAGCGCGTCGATCAGCTCCTGGTAATAGCGGCGCGCGGCGGCGAAATTCTCCGGGCTCGTGCCCTGGAAGCCGAAGATCGCCTGCTTGTAGTCGCCGACCACGAACAGCGTGCGCTGCACCCCTTCGCGCTGGCCCTCGCCCGAGAAGAAGTCGTCGGTCAGCGCTTTCACGATCGCCCATTGCTCGGCGTTGGTGTCCTGCGCCTCGTCGACCAGGATGTGGTCGAACCGCCGATCGAGCTTGTAGCGGATCCAGCTTGCGATCGCCTCGTTGCTGAGGAGCGCGGCGGCGCGGCGGATCTGGTCGTCGAAATCGATCAGCCCCTCGCGCGCCTTGGCCTCGTCCCACTTGAGCGCGAAGCGGCGACCCACCTCGAGCGCGGGCACCACCAGCTCCGCGAGCGCCAGCAAGGCCCGTCGCTCCCGCAGCGCCGCGAGCGAAGCTGCGACGACCTCGGCATGCGCCGCATAGTCCGGATCGTGCTTCTCGAGGCTGCGGAGCGCGCGCGGGCTGCCTTCCTTGGTGAACAGCGCGGCTTCGAGCTGCAACGCCGCGCTGACCCGACCCATCCCGCTCGCGGCGAGAAAGTCGCCGATCGCCACGGTGGAGGTCTGCGCGGTGGCCGTGCCCCACGCCTGATTCGCGGCGAGCACCCGGTCGAGCGCCGCGCAATCGAAGGTCCCGTCGGCGCATAGCTCGGCGAGGCTCGCCTCCCCGGCATCGGCGGGCAGCCCGAACAGCCGCATCAATCGCTCGCGCATCGGCGGCTGCCAACCGTCGCGGCCCAGCCACATCTCGCGCGCGGCGGCGCAGCGCATCAGCCATCCCGGGACCTCGCCCGGGCCCATCCGCTCGCTGAGCATCTCGAGCGGCGCGAGCGCGGCGGTATCGCCCGCAGCCTCGGCCTCGGCGACCATCGCCGCGAGCACCTGCCGGGCGAGCAGCGCGCGGTCGCGGTCCTCCATCGGCCGCGTGCCCGGCATCAGCTCGGCCTCGTCGGGAAAGGCCGCCAGCAGCCACTGCGAGAAGGCGTGGATGGTGTCGATCCTGAGGCCCCCGCCCGGGCAGTCGAGCACGCTGGCGAACAGCGTCCGGGCCCGCTCGCGCGTGGCCGGATCGTTGTCCGCGCCGATGGCGCCGAGCTCCTTGCCGAGCTTGGTCTCCTCCAGCCGCACCCAGCGCGCGAGGACGGCATTGACCCGCTCGGCCATCTCCGCCGCGCCCGCCTTGGTGAAGGTAAGGCACAGGATCTGCCCCGGCGCGACCCCGGGGCGCAGCAGCAGCCGGAGCACGCGGGCAGACAGCACCTGAGTCTTGCCGGTGCCGGCCGAAGCCGACAGCCACACGCTGCGCCCGGGCGCGACCGCGTGCGCCTGGTTGTCGACCAGCCTGTAAACGTCGCCGCTCACCCCTCCGTCTCCTCGAGCCGAACCCACTCGTCGAGACGCATCAGTTGGTCGTATGTGTCGTAGCCGGGCGCGTCGGGGTTGAGCCGCGCGGTGAACGGCTCGCTGCCCAGGATCCAGCGGTCGAGCGCATCGTCGAGATAGCGTTTCGCCTCGGGCAGGAAGTCCTCCGGGGGTATGCCCTTGCGCTTGTTTCCCTCGAGCAGGGGGGTCTCGACATAGCCGAAACCGCCCTCCTTGTTCTTGGCGAGCGACCAGTATTCGAACCG
>JBHWTG010000027.1:0-6116 GCA_043427735.1 Tsuneonella sp.
GTGTGCGCGGATCTCGGCTCCGACCGGCTGGCGCGGGGGGAGCCTGGCGGGCGGCTTCGCCATCCGCCGGTGGGTCCCGAGCGCGGCGATCAGCACCGCCACGACCATCACGATCACGCCGGTCCAGGCATACGCGTCGTAGCCCTCGCGGCGGAGCAGGCCCGCGGGCTGCTCGGGCGTCGGCGCGAGGAACACCGCATAAGCGAGCCACAGCAGCCCGAGCCCGCCGATCCAGCCGAACAGGAAGCGGTAGCGGATCACGTCGGTGCGCTCGTGGTAGTCGCGGGTCAGCTCGGGCAGCAGCGCGATCGAGGGCACCTCGTTCATCGCAATCGCCGAGCGCACGAGGATCGCCGCCCCGATCAGGTAAACCAGCAGCATCCCCTCGCTCCATTCGGGCGGGTGCCACAGCAGGAACCACGACAGCGCCACCGGGACGATCGAGGCGTAGAGCCACGGGTGGCGCCGGCCCCAGCGGGTGTCCGTCCGGTCCGACAGGTGGCCGATCACCGGATCGATGAACGCGTCGATGATCAGCGCGATCATCACCGCGAGCCCGACGAGGTTCGCCGGCAGCCCGATCACCTGGTTGTAGAAAATCAGCAGGAAGACCGAAAAGCCGTTGTCCTTGACCCCGTAGGCCATCGCGCCCGCGCCGTAGGCGAGCTTGGTGCGCAGCGGCACTCCGCTCATGCGGACTTGCCCGCCGCCGCCTGCGCCTCGAGCGCGGCGAGCCCTTGCAGCATCCCGGGCGTCTCGGGGTCCCAGCTCGCCCGCTGGCCGATCGTCAGCCCGCCATCGACCGTGAGCGAGGTGCCGGTGATGAAGCTTGCCGCGTCGCTGGCGAGGAAGGCGCAGGCCTCGGCGATGTCGCGCGGGCTTCCTCCGCGCGCGACCGGCTGCGCGTTCGCGCTTGCCTGCGCGATCATCGCCCTGGCGATCTCCTTGGTCTCGTCGGGCACCTGCATCATCCGGGTGAAGATGCCGGTGTTGATGAAGCCCGGGAGGATCGCGTTCACCCGGATGCCGAACTGCGCGAGGTCGGCGGCGGCGACTCTGGTCAGGTGCAGCACGCCGGCTTTGGCCACGGCGTAGGCGATCGGGGAGAAGCCCGCGGCGGTCGCGGCGACGCTGGCGGTGTTGACGATCGCCGCGCCCGGGCGGCCGCGCATGTGCCCCGCCGCATAGCGGATGCCGAACGCGACCGAGCGCAGCAGCAGGTCCATCGTGCGGTCCCAGTCGGCCGGCTCGATCTCGTGGATCTTCGCCCGCGCGCCCCCCGCGCCGGCGTTGTTGAACAGCACGTCGATCCCGCCGGTCTCGCCCGCGGCCCGGTCCATCAGCGCCTCGATCGCGTCGACCTGGCAGACGTCGGTGGCGACGAAGCGGATATCGCCCGCGCCCTCGGCGGCGAGCGCCGCGCCGCCCTTGGCGTCGATGTCGGCGGCATAGACGATCGCGCCCTCGCGCGCGAACAGCCGCGCGCTTTCCGCGCCGATGCCCGACGCCGCGCCGGTGACGACGACCGTCTTGCCAGAGAATCGCATGGCCTCTCCCAAAGCCGATTTGGATTGGCGGTAGGGTAGGGCGAAGCGCCGCTTCGTCAACGGTCGATCGGCTGACGTTACGGCAGGCTCGTAAGAACGGTATGCCGGAAAATCGATGCTTGCGTGGGCCTGCGAGTCGGCCTTACGTGTGCGTCAACGAGAGGAGAACCCATGGCCGATCTGGACGCCTTTCGCGCGGAGACCCGCGCCTGGCTCGAAGCCAACTGCCCGCCCGAAATGCGCGAGCCGGTGCAGGGCGAGGACGACATCTACTGGGGCGGCCGCCGCGCCAGCTTCAAGAACGACGCGCAGAGGGCGTGGTTCGAGGCGTGCCGCGACAAGGGCTACACGGTGCCCGCCTGGCCGAAGGAGTATGGCGGCGCCGGCCTCTCGCCGGCCGAGGCGAAGGTGCTGCGCGAGGAGATGGCGCGGTTGGGCGCCCGCCCGCCGCTGTCGAGCTTCGGCATCTGGATGCTCGGCCCGGCGCTGCTGCACTTCGGCACCGAGGGGCAGAAGAAGCACTTCCTCAATCAGATCGCCCGCGGCGAGATCCGCTGGTGCCAGGGCTATTCGGAGCCCGGCTCGGGCAGCGACCTGGTGTCGCTCCAGACCTACGGCGAGGACCGGGGCGATCACTGGGTGGTCAACGGCCAGAAGATCTGGACCAGCTACGCCGACAAGGCGGACTGGATCTTCTGCCTGGTGCGCACCGACAAGGCGAACAAGTACCAGGGCATCACCTTCATGCTCTACGACATGGAGACACCCGGCGTCTCGACCAAGCCGATCCTGCTGATCAGCGGCAACAGCCCGTTCTGCGAGACCTTCTTCGACGACGTGAAGGTGCCCAAGTCCTACGGGCCCGACATTCCCGCCTATGTCGGCGAGGTGAACCGCGGGTGGGACGTCGCCAAATACCTCCTCGGCCACGAGCGCGAGATGATCTCGGGCGCCGACGGCGGCGCGCGCACCAGTGCGATCGGCGCGGCGCTGAAGCGCCAGGCCGGCGAGCTCGACCCGCTGCTGCGCGCCGACCTGGCGATGTTCGACGTCGACGCGCTCGCTTATGCCGCGATGGGCGAGAAATTCCTCGACGAGATCAAGGTCGGCAAGGCGCACCCCGCGCAGCCGAACATGATGAAGTACGCGGGCACCGAGCTCAACAAGCGCCGCCACGAGCTGTTCATGGCCGCCGGCGGCTCGGCCGCGCTCGAATGGGACAGCGAGCAATCCCGCGGCGGCGCGCGCGCGCGCGAATGGCTGCGGACCAAGGCCAACTCGATCGAAGGCGGCACCAGCGAGGTCATGCTCGGCGTCGTCGCCAAGCGCATCCTCGAGCTGCCGGGGGCGTGAGATAGGTTCTCCCCTCCCGCTTGCGGGTGGGGCCGGGGGTGGGCCTGTGCCGCGCCCACCCCGCTGCGACTAGGCGACTGCGTCGCCAAGTCTCGCTCCCCTCCCGCAGGCGGGAGGGCGATTGGGAGAAGGAAATGCCACTCTACCACACCGACGACCAGGCGATGCTGGCCGAGACCGCCGCGCAGTTCATCGGCGAGGAAGGGGCGATCGCCAGGCAGCTCAGGCACTGGCGCGACCGCGACTGCAAGGACGGGTTCGGCCACGGCCTGTGGAAGCAGATGGCCGAGATGGGCTTTACCGGCCTGCTGGTGCCCGAGGCGGACGGCGGGCTGGGGATGGGCCATGTCGAGGCCGGCATCGTGCTCGAGGAGATCGGCCGCAATCTCACCCCCTCGCCGTTCCTCACCAGCTCGGTGATGGCGGCGAGCGCGCTGGCGCACGCGAGCGAGGAGGGGAAAGGTCGCTGGCTCCCCGGCCTGATCGCCGGTGACAGCGTGTTCGCCATCGCTATCGACGAGGGCCCCAAGCACCGGCCCGAACGGATCGCCACGCGTGCCGAGAAATCGGGCAACGGTTTCCGCCTGACCGGCCGCAAGGACTTCGTGGTCCACGGCGCGAGCGCCGACATGATCGTCGTCGCCGCGCGCACGGCGGGTGCGGACGACGACGAGGAGGGGGTGACGCTGTTCGCGGTGCCGAAGGATGCCGCGGGGATGGGGCACAACTCGGTGCGGCTGGTCGACAGCTCGATGGCGAGCCATTTGACGCTCGATGGGGTCGAGCTCGACGGCGACGCGGTGATCGGCGAGGTCGACGGCGGGCGCGAGGTGCTGAACAAGGTGCTCGACGCCGGGCGCGTCGGCGCGGCGGCCGAGGGCGTCGGGGTCGCGCGCGGCAGCATGGACATGACCGTCGACTACCTCAAGCAGAGGAAGCAGTTCGGCAAGCTGATCGGCGAATTCCAGGCGCTTCAGCACCGCGCCGCGCATCTCTACTCCGAAGTCGAGATCGCCCGGGCGGCGACGATCAAGGCGCAGCAGTTGCTCGATGCGGGCAGCGAGCAGGCGAGCCTGTTCGCCTCGGTCGCCAAGGCCAAGGTCGGCAAGGCAGCGCGCCTCGCGGTGCAGGAAGGCGTGCAGATGCACGGCGGCATCGGCATGACCGACGAATACGACATCGGCCTTTACATGAAGCGCGACCGTGCGCTCGCCGAGTTCATGGGCGACGTGTACTACCACGCCGACCGGGTGGCGCGGCTGAGCGGGTATTGATGCTGAGGTCGCGCGGCATCCTTCGACAGGCTCAGGATGGGCGGAGCTCGGTAAGATAGCGATTTCACCCCCACCCCGCTCAGGCTGAGCTTGTCGAAGCCCACTCGCGGAGGTTGGAACAGGAGAGAGCAAATGACCCTCGAAGAGATGTTCGGCCTCGAAGGCCGGGTGGCGCTGGTGACCGGCGGCAGCCGCGGGATCGGCAAGATGATCGTCGAGGGGTTCCTCGCCGCGGGGATCGCGCGGGTGTACATCTCGGCGCGCAAGATTCACGAGATCGAGGAGACCTGCGCCGAGCTCGGCGAGAAGGTGATCGGCATCCAGGGCGATGTCTCGACGCTCACCGGGATCGCGGCGCTGGTGGCCGAGCTCTCCGGCCGCGAGCGCTCGCTCGACATCCTCGTCAACAACGCCGGCACCGCGTGGGGCGCGGACTACCTCGAATTCCCGGAAGCGGGATGGGACAAGGTGATGGACCTCAACGTCAAGTCGCCGTTCTTCCTCACCCAGAGGCTGCACGCGCTGCTCACCGCGGCGGCGAGCCCCGAGCGGCCGGCCAAGGTGATCAACATCGCCAGCGTCGACGGCCTCAGGATCAACCCGTGGGAGACCTACAGCTACCAGGCCTCGAAGGCGGCGCTGATCCACCTCACCCGCCGGATGGCCGCCCGCCTGGTCAGGGATCATGTCTATGTCACCGCGATCGCTCCGGGGGCGTTCCCCTCGAGCATGAACAAGGTCGCGCGCGACCACACCGAGCAGTCGGCCAAGGGCATCCCCAACAAGCGCGTCGGCGACAAGTACGACATGGGCGGCAGCGCGGTGTACCTCGCCAGCCGGGCAGGCGACTATACCGTGGGCGAGACGCTGACGGTCGACGGCGGGATCGTCAACGCCCACCTGCCGACGCACTTCGCCGACCCCGCCGGGGGGCTGTGACGCGGGCTGCGCGGGCCAGCCGCGCGCGGCACCGGTTGACACCGATCGCGGTGTTTTAGAAAACACCTTCTGCGCCGTCGAAGCCTGTTTGCAGAAGGCGGCGGACGCGCGCGTCGCTCCTTCGCGCGAGCCGCAACAGCGTTGTATTATCGGCCCTTTCCTTGATCGCGGTCATCCGCCCGCGGTAGATGACAGGCTTGACGAAGCCGCGCTCCATCCGCGCGGCAAGGTCGCAATCCGTGATCTTCCGATGATCGACTTGCGGCTCGTCGATACGGCCTGCGCCGGGCTGGGCAAGCACGCGATCCCACGCCGCGGCGAAGCTTTCCGCGCCCGGGCGCACGCGCAAGCGATGCGCGCTCTCGCGCGTCATCCCCACCGCTCGCGCCGCGGCGGCGACCGAGCCGGTGAAATACAATTCTGCCAGAAACGCGCACTGCCGCCGGACCGTCCACCCATCCCGCCGCGCGCGCACCGGCACCGGGCGGAAATAGCCGGGCCGGCGACGGCAGCGATGAGCGGGCAACTTGCGCATCGAGGAGGGTAAGACAGATTCGCGCGATGTAGGAAAGTTGTTTTTTCGCCCCCCGGCCGGCGATCCCGCCGTCACGATACCGTAACGCTTCGGGCCGAGCAGCCGGGTGGAAACAGGAGGGGTCCGTGCCGGCAACCACCGTTCTGGTCCTGTGCACGGGCAATTCCGCGCGCAGCATCCTGGCCGAGGCGCTGTTCAACGCGCTTGGCGCCGGCCGTGTCCGCGCCTTCCGCGCCGGCAGCAAACCGGCGGGGGCGGTTCACCCGGGGGCGCTTCGCCTGCTCGAGCGCGAGGGGTTCGATGGTTCGACGTTTCGCTCGAAAAGCTGGCTGACATTCGCCGGACCCGGTGGGCCCGCGATCGACATCGTGATCACCGTTTGCGCCAGCGCCGCGGGCGAGGCTTGCCCCGCTTTCCCGGGCAGCGCCGTGCGCGCTCACTGGGGGCTCGCGGACCCCGCACCACAAC
>JBHWTG010000028.1:0-6458 GCA_043427735.1 Tsuneonella sp.
GCTCTCTCGGCCGCAGCAGCAACCCCGGCCCGCGGGCGAATGGAGCCGGGCCGAACGGCGCAGCGACGTCGCCGCCGAACGCGCGGGGCGCGAATGGAACCGGCGCGACAATGCCGCCAACGACTGGGGCCAGATCCGCGCGGCGCAGGTCCAAGCCCGGGCCGAAGCGCGCGCGCAGGCGCGAGCGCAGGCCCAGGCCCAGGGCCAGGCGTCGGCGCAAGCGGGCACCCGCCACTGGGAAGGTCGCCGCGACGGCCAGGGCGGCCGCTGGCAGCGCAACGGCGGCTATGCCGATCCCGCGCGCAACCGGACCTATCGCGAGGGCTACCGCGCCGGAGCCCAGCGCGACGACTGGCGCGATCAGCGCCAGCAGCAGAATGCCTACCGCAATGGCTATCGCGATGGCTGGCGCGCGGACAACCGCTACGACAACCGCTACGACAACCGCCACCGCGGGGACTGGCAGCGCGACCATCGCCGGTGGAGTCACGACTGGCGGCGCGACAACCGATACAACTGGTACAGCTATCGCAATCACAACCGGCACATCTACCGGCTGGGCGCGTATTACGCACCCTACCGCGATTATCGCTACAGCCGCCTGAGCATCGGCTTCCGGCTGGGCAGCCTGTTTTACGGCAGCCGCTACTGGATCAACGATCCCTGGCAGTACCGCCTGCCCGCTGCGTACGGCCCCTATCGCTGGGTCCGTTACTACGACGACGCGCTGCTGGTCGACATCTACAGCGGCGAAGTGGTCGATGTGATCCACGACTTCTTCTGGTGAGCTTTCCCGGGCGGGATTGAGTGGCCCGCTGCCGGGAGAACTGGACCCCCGCCGGTCATTGCGCCGGCGGGGGTTCTTTTCGCGTCCAGCGACCGCCTCAGGCCCGCGGCGTGCCGAACGGCAGCATGCGAAGCAGGTTGCCGTCGCGGTCGATCAGCGTGTGCTTGAGCGTGCCGAGAACGTGCAGCACCGTCAGCCCGAGCAGCACGGTCCCCACCGTGGCGTGAAGCCCGAAGATTGCCTTGCCGCCCGCCGGATCGGGCGCCACCGGCAGCGGCGGCAGTGCGAACAGGTTCCATACCGGCACCGGCGAGCCGAACTTCGACAGCGCCACCCACCCCGCCAGCGGCAGCGCGATCAGCAGGATGTAGAACAGCGTATGCGTGATGCGCGAGAGCGCGCGCTCCCATCCGGCAAGGTGCGCGGCGAGCGGCGGGTTGGGCCGCACGAAGCGCCAGCCCAGCCGCGCCAGCACGAGCAGCAGCGTGGTCACGCCGAGCGAGAAGTGGTTCGCCATGATCGCCCGGCCCGCCGCCTCGCTCGCGGCGTGTTCCGCGCTCTCGGCGATGCGCCACTGCGCCACCACCGCGATCGCGATCAGCCAGTGGAGCAGCATCGCCACCCCGGAATAGCGCCGATCCAGCTCGGTCTGCATCACTTCTCTCCCACTGCGCACCATGCGATCGTAGCGGCGGGTTTGCGCGCCGCAAGCCGCTTGCTAGGAAGCCCGCGATGGCGACCAGGGAACTGATTCCGGACCAGGATGCGCTGCGGCGCGTGGGCGAAACCGTGCGCAGGCGGCTTGCCGGCGATCCGCGGGTGTACAAAGTGCCGACCGACAAGGCCGAGATCTTCGCCATCGGCGAGTTCCTGAGCCCGGCCGAATGCGAGCGATTGATGCGGATGATCGACACCGTCGCGCGCCCGAGCTCGCTCTACGACCAGGACTATGCGACGGGCTTTCGCACTTCGTATTCGGGCGATCTCGATCCGCACGAGCCGCTGGTCAAGGCGGTCAGCCGGCGGATCGACGACCTGCTCGGCATCAACGGCATTTGCGGCGAGGCGATCCAGGGCCAGCGGTACTTCCCCGGGCAGGAGTTCAAGCCGCACAATGACTGGTTCTACACCGATCAGGACTATTGGCGCGGCGAGCGCAAGCGCGGCGGGCAGCGGAGCTGGACCGCGATGGCCTTCCTCAACCGCGTCGAGCAGGGCGGCGAGACTCACTTCGTCGAGGTCGGCGCGAAGATCGAGCCCAAGCCGGGAGTTCTGCTCGTCTGGAACAACGCGCTGCCCGATGGCCGGCCCAACGAGGGCACTCTGCACGCCGGCACCCCGGTTGTGGCCGGGGTCAAGTATGTGCTCACCAAGTGGTACCGCACGCGCCGCTGGAAATAGCCGCTAGCGCTTGGCGCGCACTTCCTCGGCGACTTCCTCGATCTGCTCCTCGGCCTTCTTCGCCTCGCGGATCGCGAGGTGGACCATCTTGTCGAGCTTGCGCGACAGGCGGACGATCTCGAGCTGGGTGCGCAGATTGACCTCGTAGTCGTGGCGCGCGGTGATCCGGTCCTTCTTGGCCTGGCGGTTCTGGCTCATCAGAATGATCGGCGCCTGCAGCGCGGCCAGCGTCGACAGCGCCAGGTTCAACAGGATGAACGGGAACGGGTCGAACGCTACCCCCAGCGCGTGCGTGAGGTTGAGCGCGACCCACAGCGCCATCAGCGCCACGAACGTGCCGATGAACCCCCAGCTGCCGCCGATCGCGGCGACCTTGTCGGCCATCCGGTCGCCGAAGGTGGCGGTCAGCGCGGCGGCTTCGGAGGCGTCCATCCCGCCGTAGCTGCCGGCGGCGACGCGGCAGATGACCTCCTGCTCGTCCTCGTCCAGCTCGGCCAGTTCGCGTCCCAGCAGCTCGCGCGCGAGCACCTCCGGGTCCGCCGCCCCGATCATGCGCGGGCCAGCGCCTCGGCGATCAGGCGGCGGGTATTGGCGATGCCGTACAGCGCGATGAAGCTGCCCATCCGCGGGCCCTGCTCGCTGCCGAGCAGCGTGCGGTAGAGCGCCTGGAACCAGTCCCGCAAGCCGGGGAAGCCGAACTCCTCGCGCTTGCCGATCTCGTAGACCATCGTCTGCAGGTCCTCCGCCGAAGCATCGGGATTAACCTGCGATAGCCTTCTGTCGAGTTCTTTCAGCGCGCGCGCCTCGTGCTCGGCCGGCGCGGCGCGCACCAGCCCCGGGGCCACGAAATCGCGGTTGTAGGCGAGCGCGGTGCCGACCAGCTTGTCGAGCTCGGGATGCGCGGCCGGGTCGGCCTGCGCCACGTAGTTGCCGAGGTAGGACCAGACCTGCTCGCGCGTCGCCCCCGCGCCGAGCACGCCGACGAGGTTGAGCAGCAGCGCGTAAGTCACCGGCAGGCTGTCCCCCGCCCCCTTGCGGTCCGGATCGGTGGCGCCGAGCAGGTGCCACACCGGATTGCCGAGCTGCTTGTCGAGCGGCTGCTCGGCCAGTTGCGCGCGCGACTGCCAGTAGTCGTCGACAGCACGCGGGATCACCCCGGCGTGGAGGCTCTTGGCGCTTCTGGGGTTGGGATAGATGTAATAGCCGAGGCTCTCCTCGCTGCCGTAAGTCAGCCATTCGTCGATCGTCAGCCCGTTGCCCTTGGACTTCGAGATCTTCTCGCCCTGCGCGTCGAGGAACAGCTCGTAGATCAGGCCCTCGGGCTTGCGCCCGCCGAGCACCTGGGCGATCCGGCCCGACTGCACCCCGCTGTCGGTGAGGTCCTTGCCGTACATCTCGTAATCGACGCCGAGGGCCACCCAGCGCATCGCCCAGTCGACTTTCCACTGGAGCTTGGCCATGCCGCCGAGCGCGGACTGCTCGACCGCGCGGCCGTCCTCGTCGGTGAAGCGGATCGCGCCTTCCTCCGCGTCGACCACCTCGACCGGTACCTGCAGCACGCGGCCGCTCGTGGGGCTGACCGGCAGCACCGGCGAATACGTCGCCGCGCGCTCGGCCCGCAGGGTCGGCAGCATCACCTCCATGATCGCGCGGTAGTGGCGCAGCACCCCGCGCAGCGCCGCGTCGAACCGGCCCGAGGAATACATCGCGCTCGAGGAGACGAACTCGTAGTCGAACCCGAAGCGGTCGAGGAAGGCGCGCAGCTTGGCGTTGTTGTGCGCGGCGAAGCTCTCGAATCCCGCCTCGAACGGATCGGGGATGCGGCTGAGCGGCTTGCCCACATGCTCGGCGAGCAGCGCCTGGTTGGGGACGTTGTCGGGCACCTTGCGCAGCCCGTCCATGTCGTCGCTGAACGCCACCAGCCGGGTGGGCGCGCCGCCGGTCAGCGCCTCGAACGCGCGGCGCACGAAGGTCGTGCGCAGCACTTCCTGAAACGTGCCGATGTGCGGCAGTCCGCTGGGGCCGTAGCCGGTTTCGAACAGCACCGGCGCCCCGTCGGGCCGACGCCCGTCGGGATAGCGCTTGAGCAGCTTGCGCGCCTCCTCGAACGGCCAGGCCTTGGAAGTGCGCGCGGCTTCGATCAGAGCAGCATCGGTCATCGCCGGCAGCCTTGCAGTGGGCCGCCCGGTCAGGCAAGCGCATTGCGGCCCGGCACCGACGGCCGGCGCTGCCGTGCGCCGCCCGTCGGAGCATCGTCGGGTTTACGGCTCAGTTGCGCCACTGCCCGGTGCCGCTGCCCGCAGCGACCTTGCCCGCGTAGGTGATGCCGCCGCCTTTGTTCGCGTACATGCCGCTCTTGCCGTAAAGCCCGCCGACGCAGCCGATCATGGTGCGCTCCTTGTCCTGAAAGTTGCAGCCCCAGACCGAGGTATAGGCGCCCGCCGGACTGCTGGCGTCGCAGATCGCGTGCATGTGGAAGATCGCGTTGTTGGGCGGTTGCGTGGTGCTGACGCAGGTGTAGGTTTCGCTCGTCTTCTTGCCGTCCGCCCAGGCAGTGGTGGTGCGGCCGGTCCACATCGAGCCGGCGACCGGAACACCATCGGGCCCGACCGTGCCGACATTGGTCGGGGTGTTGGCGGCGGCATCGAAGGTGAAGGTCTGCGCGTGCAGCGGGCCCGCGACCAGCGCGGCCGCGGCAAGACAGGTCGGTGTAAATGAACGCATAGCGGTAACTCCCGGAGACCGGGCGCCGATCGAATGCCATCCGAAACAAAGCCAGGAACCTGCGCCGATCCTGCGACCGCAAGACAGTGCATCCGCCACGATGACGACAATCGCGCCCATCGATTCGCGGCCCGCGCCGACCCTAGGCGAATCCCGCGAACCGTCCAGCAATACCCGCGCGCGTGCCACTTTCCGTTGTTGCCATTTCGTTCTAGGCCACAACAATGACCCCGCTCCACCTCCCCGCGCTGCACGCGAGCCACGCCGGCACCTGGCTGCGCAGCGGCGGCGCGACGCGCGGGTGCGGCAAGGGCGAGGCGGTGATGGCCGCGGCCGATACGCCGCTGCTGCTGCTCAACGCCCCGCTGGTGGCCAGCCGGCTCGGCTATCCGGACCTGTCGGGGCTCGACCTGCTCGAGCTGTTCGCCTTCGTCCATCCGGCGCGCTTCGCGGTGCCGACACCCAGGGGCCTGGCGCACGCGCTGGGAATGATCGAGCCGGCCGGCGACGACGCGGTGCCCGCGTTCCTGCAGGAGGCCGCCGTCAAGCTCCTCGCCACTTGCGCGAGCGACGCGTGGCCCGAGCGCGAAGGCGCGTGGTCGGGCCTGCAATCGCTGATCCGGCTGCGCTGGCCGTGGGCGCAAGTGCTGTTGCCGCACGTTCGCAAGCCCGAGCGCGCCGAGCGCTGGCTGTTCGCCCGCTTGCCCGAGTGGGAGGAGGCGCCCGATCGCGCCCAGCCCGGCCATGTGCTGATCGAGGAGGAGGAGATCGAGGGCCGGCTCGCCCGCCTCACCGGCGAGGGGGCCGAAGTGCGCGAGGGCCAGCGCCGCTATGCCCGCGAGGCCGGCGGGATGTTCGCCCCGCGCGCCCGGCGCGGCGCGCCGCACGTGCATCTGGCGCAGGCCGGCACCGGGATCGGCAAGACCCTCGGCTACCTCGCGCCGGCGCACCTGTGGAGCGAGCGATCGGGCGGGACGGTGTGGGTGAGCACCTTCACCAAGAACCTCCAGCGCCAGCTTCGCCGCGAAAGCGGGCGCGCCTGGCCGCCGACGCGCGCCGACGGGTCGCGGCCGGTGGTGGTGCGCAAGGGGCGCGAGAACTACCTCTGCCTGCTCAACCTGGAGGACGCGCTGCAGGGCGGCTTCGGCGGGCGCGCGGCGATCCTTGCGCAACTGGTCGCGCGCTGGGCTGCGTTCAGCCAGGACGGCGACATGATCGGCGGCGACCTGCCGGGTTGGCTCGGCACGCTGTTCCGCAGGCGCGGCATCGCCGCGCTGACCGACCAGCGCGGCGAATGCGTCTACGCCGGGTGCCCGCATTACCGGAAGTGCTTCATCGAGCACGCCGCACGCGCCTCCGCCCAGGCCGACCTGGTGATCGCCAACCACGCGCTGGTGATGGTCAACGCCGCGCGCGGACGGGATCATGCGCAGCGGCCGACCCGGATCGTGTTCGACGAAGGCCACCATGTGTTCGAGGCGGCCGACAGCACGTTCGCCGCCGCGCTGACCGGCGCCGAGACGATCGAATTGCGGCGCTGGAGAAG
>JBHWTG010000029.1:0-6607 GCA_043427735.1 Tsuneonella sp.
ATCTCCTCCCCGGCAGCGAGGCCGGCGGGCGGGCCTACGTCGAAGGCGGTCCGACTTTCGCCGGCGAGGGTGTCACCGTCGCGGTCATGCGCGCCGAGGGCACCCCTCAAATTGTCAGCGGGCGCAACGAGTGGGCGGCGGATCTGGTCGTCGCCGGGCAGACGCCCCCCGAAACGAAATTCTCGCCCGGCACCTGGAGCTGCACGCCATGACGATGCAACTCGAACAGTCGCCCACCACCGGCGACGAGGTCATCACCAACTACACGATCAACTTCGGGCCGCAGCACCCGGCGGCGCACGGCGTGCTGCGGATGGTGATGGAGCTCGACGGCGAGATCATCGAGCGGATCGATCCGCACGTCGGCCTGCTCCACCGCGGGACCGAGAAGCTGATCGAGCACAAGACCTACCTCCAGGCGCTGCCCTATTTCGACCGGCTCGATTACTGCAGCCCGCTGTGCATGGAGCACAGCTACGTGCTCGCGGTCGAGAAGCTGCTCAACCTCGAGGTGCCGCTGCGCGCGCAGTATCTGAGGGTGATGATGGCCGAGCTGACACGCATCAAGAACCACATGCTCAATCTGGGCGCGCACGTGATGGACGTCGGCGCGATGACGCCGAACCTGTGGCTGTTCGAGCTGCGCGAAGACTGCATGAACTTCTACGAGGCGGTCAGCGGCGCGCGGATGCACGCCGCCTGGTTCCGCCCCGGCGGGGTGCACGAGGACATTCCCTTGAAGGTGCTGAACGACATCGGCGACTGGGTCGACACCCGCCTGCCGCGCCTGTTCGAGGACGCGATCAGCCTGGTGGCCGACAACCGCATCTTCAAGCAGCGCAACGTCGACATCGCGGTGGTCGGCAAGGCTGACGCGATCGCCTGGGGCTTCTCCGGCCCGATGATCCGCGCCGCCGGCATTCCCTGGGACTTGCGCAAGAGCCAGCCGTACGACGTCTACGACCGGATGGACTTCGAGGTGCCGGTCGGCACCAATTCGGACTGCTACGACCGCTTCATGGTGCGGGTCGAGGAGGTCCGCCAGTCGGCGCGGATCATCAAGCAATGCCTCGCCGAGATGCCGCAAGGGCCGGTGGCCAGCCTCGATCGCAAGGTGGTGCCGCCGCTGCGCGGCGAGATGAAGCAGTCGATGGAAGCGCTGATCCACCACTTCAAGCTCTACACCGAAGGCTTCCACGTGCCCGCGGGCGAGGTCTATGTCGCCACCGAAAGCCCGAAGGGCGAGTTCGGCGTATATCTCGTCAGCGACGGCAGCAACAAACCCTACCGCTGCAAGATCCGCCCAACCGCGTTCAGCCACCTCCAGGCGATGGACTTCATGAGCCGCGGCCACATGCTCCCCGACGCGACCGCCATCCTGGGCGCGATCGACGTGGTGTTCGGGGAGTGCGACCGGTGAGCGACGTAGAAAAGGCCATGGAAGAGGGATTTAATTCCTTCGACCAGGCGATCACAGATTTGCAGTCCGACTCGACCGAAGTCTTGAAGAGGCTCAAACGGCTTGAACAAGAAGTGTCGGAGCTACGATCAACCTTGGCCCGCATTGAGGGCAAGTTAGATGTTGGAGCCACGCGTGGCTGACCGCTCTCCCGCACCCGACACGCCCGAGCTGCGCGAGCGGTGGGGTGGCTTCGTCTGGACCGGCGACAACGCCGCCAAGGCGAAGGAGATCGTCGCGCGCTATCCCGAGGGGCGGCAGCGTTCGGCGGTGATGCCGCTGCTGTTCCTCGCGCAGTATCAGGTCGGGGCCGAGACGAACACGCAGGGCTGGCTGCCGCTGCCGGTGATCGAGTTCATCGCGGCCTACCTCGACATGCCGGTGATCCGCGTGCTCGAGGTCGCGACGTTCTACACGATGTACAACCTCGCGCCGGTGGGCCGCTTCCACGTGCAGGTCTGCGGCACCACGCCGTGCATGCTGCGCGGCTCGGACGACCTGCTCGAAGCCTGCTACCGCCGCGGCATGAAGAAGGGCCACACAAGCGCCGACGGGCTGTGGACGCTGACCGAGGTCGAGTGCATGGGCAACTGCGCCAGCGCGCCGATGGTCCAGATCAACGACGCGAATTACGAGGACCTGACGCCCGAGCGCCTCGACGCGGTGCTCGACGCGCTCGCCCGCGGCGAGACGCCCAAGGAAGGCACGCAGGACCCGGCGCGGCACACGGTCGAACCCGTCGGGGCTTTGAGCTCCCTCCACGCGATGGTGGATGCGAACCACGACTACCGGGGGGAGTGGTGATGGTGGCGCTCGACAAGGGTTCGCGCAGAGATCGCGGAGAAGAAATGCGCGGAGGCCGCAGAGGGGTAGTCCGCGCCGCAGGCATCTTGGGATTCCCCGCCTGTGGTTTGAGGATGCGGCTCCGCCGCGGGCGCAACCTCTCCGCGCTCTCCGCTTCCTCCGCGGCCTCTGCGCGAACCCGCTTCTTTCCGGTGGGCATCTGATGGACATCGTCACCATCATCGGCGCGCTGGTCCTTATGTTCATCGCCTGGAAGGTGGTGAAGGGCGTGATCAAGTTCGGCCTGATCGCGCTGATCGCCATTGCCGCGATCTACTTCCTCTCGCAGGGCGGGATGGGCTGATGTCTCCTTCCTGCTGCCAACCGTTCGTCCCGAGCAGCATCGAGCTTGTCGAGATGCGGCCGTCGAGGGACATTGCGCGCGGTGTCTCGACACGCGCTCGGCCTGCGGCCTCGACTGCTGCTCGACACGAACGGGGAGGGGCATGGTGATGTCACTCGCTGACAAGGATCGCATCTTCACCAACCTCTACGGGTTTCAGGACTGGGGCCTGAAGGCGGCGCAGGCGCGCGGGGACTGGGACGATACCAGGGCCCTGCTCGCCCGTGGGCAGGACGCGATCATCCAGGAGGTCAAGGATTCGGGCCTGCGCGGGCGCGGCGGGGCGGGCTTCCCCACGGGCATGAAGTGGTCGTTCATGCCCAAGGAAAGCAAGGACGGGCGGCCGAGCTTCCTCGTCGTCAACGCCGACGAATCCGAGCCTGGCTCGTGCAAGGACCGCGAGATCATCCGCCACGATCCGCACAAGCTGATCGAGGGCGCGCTGATCGCCGGGTTCGCGATGCGCGCGCGGGCGGCCTACATCTACATCCGCGGCGAGTTCATCCGCGAGGCCGAGACGCTGTTCGCGGCGGTGGCCGAGGCCTACGACGCGGGGCTACTGGGCAAGAACGCGACCGGATCGGGCTACGACTTCGACGTGTTCGTCCACCGCGGGGCGGGCGCGTACATCTGCGGCGAAGAGACCGCGATGATCGAGAGCCTCGAGGGCAAGAAGGGCCAGCCGCGCCTCAAGCCGCCGTTCCCCGCCGGCGCTGGGCTCTACGGCTGCCCGACCACGGTCAACAACGTCGAGAGCATTGCGATGGTGCCGACGATCCTGCGGCGCGGGGCGAACTGGTTCGCCGGGTTCGGGCGGCCGAACAACGCGGGCACCAAGCTGTTCCAGATTTCGGGCCACGTCGAACGCCCGTGCGTCGTCGAGGAGGCGATGAGCATTCCGTTCGGCGAGCTGATCGAGAAGCACTGCGGCGGCATCCGCGGCGGGCGCGACAACCTGCTCGCGGTGATCCCCGGCGGCTCGTCGGTGCCGCTGGTTCCGGCGGACCAGATCTGGGACTGCCCGATGGACTTCGACGGGCTCAAGGATCTCGGCTCGGGCCTCGGCACCGCGGCGGCGATCGTGATGGACAAGTCGACCGACATCGTCCGCGCGATCAGCCGGATCAGCTATTTCTACAAGCACGAGAGCTGCGGCCAGTGCACCCCGTGCCGCGAGGGCACCGGGTGGATGTGGCGGGTGATGGAACGCCTGCGCACCGGCGACGCGCACGTCGACGAGATCGACATGCTCCACCAGGTGACCAAGCAGGTCGAAGGGCACACCATCTGCGCGCTGGGCGACGCGGCCGCCTGGCCGATCCAAGGGCTGATCAAGCACTTCCGGCCGGAGCTCGAGCGGCGCATCG
The DNA here is from genome assembly GCA_043427735.1 of Tsuneonella sp. GTDB lineage: Bacteria > Pseudomonadota > Alphaproteobacteria > Sphingomonadales > Sphingomonadaceae > Tsuneonella. Next base: position 4,013 of record JBHWTG010000029.1, read on the forward strand.
CCGAGGCGGGCAACATGGCGGAGGCGGCGGAGTGAGCCACCCCAGCCCAACTAGGCCCGTCACCCCGGCGAAAGCCGGGGCTGGGCTTTCCTTCTCCGACCTTTCGGGAGCACACAGCGTCCCGCATGGTAGCCACGCCCCGGATCAAGTCCGGGGCGACGATGTGTGGGATGCGCCGGAGTGAGCCTCTTTCGCAAAAGAGAGGCACCGATTGCGCCTTTGTCGTGCGACGAAGTTGTCGCGCGCTACGCCCGGATTCTGGAGCTCAATCCTTTTGGGAATGCGGCCCTTCCTTACGAGCCAGAGCTGATCAAGGCGGCGATCGTTTCCAAGGCCGTTGAGCTCGGCACCCCGGAAGCCGAGAGGATTGCACGGGAGGGATTTGTCGCCCTGAGCACCTTTACCGGCAAGTCCAGAAAGATAGATTTGTCGACCGTAGATGAGGACGAGATGATCGCGCTAATTGATAAGGAATGCGACGATCTCGCTTGCGAATTCGATAGGCGCGTGGCTCTCAAGCGGGAGTTCCTCCATGCCTAAAGTCACCGTCGACGGCGAAGCGATCGAAGTCCCCAACGGGGCGACCGTGCTGCAGGCATGCGAGCTTGCGGGCAAGGAGATCCCGCGTTTCTGCTACCACGAGCGGCTGAGCATCGCCGGCAATTGCCGGATGTGCCTGGTCGAGGTGAAGCCCGGGCCGCCCAAGCCGCAGGCGAGCTGCGCGCTGCCGGCGACCGAGGGGCAGGAAATCCGCACCGACAGCGAAATGGTCAAGCTCGCGCGCGAAGGGGTGATGGAGTTCCTCCTCATCAACCACCCGCTCGACTGCCCGATCTGCGACCAGGGCGGCGAGTGCGACCTGCAGGACCAGGCGGTGGCCTACGGCCGCGGCGGATCGCGCTACTACGAGAACAAGCGCGCGGTGACCGAGAAATACATGGGCCCGCTGATCAAGACGATCATGACCCGCTGCATCCACTGCACCCGCTGCGTGCGCTTTTCCGAGGAAATCGCCGGGGTGGACGAGATCGGCGCGCTCTATCGCGGCGAATCGATGCAGATCACGACCTACCTCGAGCAGGCGGTGAAGCACGAGCTCAGCGCCAACGTGATCGACTTGTGCCCGGTCGGCGCTCTCACTTCGCGCCCCTACGCCTTCGAGGCGCGGCCCTGGGAATTGAGGAAGACGCTGTCGATCGACGTCAGCGACGCGGTCGGCGCCAATATTCGCCTCGACAGCCGCGGGCGCGAGGTGCTGCGCGCGCTGCCGCGGATCAACGACGACGTCAACGAGGAGTGGCTCAGCGACAAGGGCCGCTACATGGTCGACGGGCTCACCCGCCGCCGTCTCGACAAGGTATGGATCCGCCACGCCGGCAAGCTGCGCGAGGCCACCTGGGACGAGGCTTTCGCCGCCATCCGTGAGGCCCGGCCCGGCCCGAGCATTGCGGCGATCGCCGGCGATCTCATCGATTGCGAGACGATGTTCGCGGCCAAGAGGCTGCTCGGCGCGCTCGGCTCGACGCTCCTGGAAGGGCGCCAGACCGGGATGCGCTACCCCACCGGCAGCCTCGCGGCGGTGGCGTTCAATTCGACGTTCGCCGGGATCGAGACGGCCGATGCGATCCTGATCGTCGGCTCCCATGTCCGCTGGGAAGCGCCGCTCGTCAACGTGCGGCTGCGCAAGGCAGCCAAGCGGGGCGCGAAGGTGTTCGTCGTCGGGCCGCACTGGGAAACGACCTATCCGGCGGAGTTCCTCGGAGAGGACGCGGCGGTGCTGCACGACCTGCCGGCCCATGTGACCGAGGCGCTCGCCAAGGCGGCGCGGCCCGCGGTGATCGTCGGCGGGGCGGGGCTCGCGGCGGGGGCGCTCGACGCCGCCCTCGCGCTGAACGTGCAGCGCCCTTCGACAGCCTCAGGACAGGCTGGCTGGAACGGGTTCAACGTGCTGCACATGGCGGCGAGCCGGATGGGCGGGCTGATGCTCGGCTATGCGCAGAAGGGCGGAATTGCCGATATTGTCGAGGCCGCGCCCAAGGTCGTGCTCGCGCTCGGCGCCGACGAGGTCGACTGGTCGGCGTTCGCGGGCAGCCTCAAGGTCTACATCGGCCACCACGGCGACAGGGGCGCGCATGCGGCCGATATCATCCTTCCCGCGGCTGCCTACAGCGAGAAGGACGGCACCTACGTCAACACCGAGGGGCGGGTGCAGTTCGCCGAACGCGCGGTGTTTCCGCCGGGCGACGCGCGCGAGGACTGGACGATCCTGCGCGCGCTGGCCGACGCGCTCGAGGTTAGCGTCGGGTTCGACAGCTTCGCCGAGCTGCAGGCAGCGATGATCGCCGAGGTGCCCGCGCTCGGCATCGAGGGCCTCGCGGATCTCGGCAAGCTGCCGAAGGCGGGCAAGGGCAAGGCAAGCGGCCGCATCGCCTACCCGATCGAGGATTTCTACCTCACCAACCCGATCGCGCGCGCGAGCGTGGTGATGCAGCGCTGCTCGGCCGAACTGCTGCACGGCGAGCCCCTTGCGGAGGCGGCGGAATGATGCGCGCCATCGGTTCCCATCCACAACGCGTCACCCCGGCGAAAGCAGCG
>JBHWTG010000030.1:0-7591 GCA_043427735.1 Tsuneonella sp.
TCCGGGCGCGCACCAGGCCGACAACGCCGCGCTCGCGGTGGCGATGCTGCGCCACCAGGACTTCGTGCCGGTCGGCGCGCGGGCGATGGCCGAGGGCATCCGCGCCGCGCGCTGGCCCGCCCGGCTCCAGCTACTAGGCAATGGCCCGCTGACCGCGCTCGCTCCGGGCCGCGAGGTGTGGCTCGACGGCGGGCACAACCCCGACGCGGGCGCGGCCATCGCGCGCCATTTCGCCGAGCGCGACGGGCGCGCGCTGCACCTCGTCATCGGCATGCTGGCGAGCAAGAACCCGCGCGCGATCGTCGAACCACTGACGGGGCAAATCGCCAGCCTCTCGGTGGTGCCGGTGCCCGGCAGCGAGAGCCATCCGGCCGCTGCGTTCGGGCCCAGCGCGCGGGCATTCGCCGACGTCGGCGAAGCACTGCGCGCGATACCTCCGGACGGCCTGCCGATCCTCATCGCCGGCTCGCTCTACCTCGCGGGCGAGGTGCTGCGCGCGAACGACGAAATTCCCGACTGAGCTACTCCGCCGGCACCGCCGCCGCTTCGGGCGCCACCACCCCCGCCTCGGAGCCCATGCGGCGCTGGCGCCACCATTCGAGCACCACCAGCGCCATCGCGGCGACACCGATCCAGGTCGTCAGGATGAACACGTCGTAGAACCCCTGCCGCTCGATCATCTGGCCGAGCGCGCCGCGCCCGAGGGTGCCGACCAGCAGCGTCAGCGACGAAAGCAGCGCATACTGCACCGCGCTGAACTGCTTCGAGACGATCGAAGACAGCCACGCCACGAACGCCGCCCCGGCGATGCCGATGGCAAGGTTCTCTCCGCCGATCGTCACCATCAGCCGGGCGAGCTTTTCGCTGCCGCCGGGAAAGCTGGCGACGAGCGAGGAAAAGCCGCTGCCGTCGGCGACCGCGCCGATCACCAGCCCGCCCGCGGCCATGTCGGCGTAAAGCAGGTTGGTGAGCGCGGCGAGCAGCCCGCCGATCAGCAGCGTCGGCATCCGCCCGAGCGCGGTCAGCATCCAGCCGCCGATGGCGAGGCCGAGCACGATCGCGCCAACGCCGAAGATCTTCGAGGCAAACGCGACCTCGTCCCTCGTGTACTGCAACTCGCCGAGGTAGAACGGGTAGGCGAACGTACCCCAGATCGCGTCGCAGATGCGATACGTCAGCACCAGCGCGAGGATCAGCACCAGCGACCAGCCGATCCGCCCGACGAACTCGACCAGCGGCAGCACCAGCGCGCGGTAAAGATGGTCGAGCGCGAACGACGCCCCGCGCGCCGGCGGCGCGTCCTCGGCAAGCACGTTGGCCCCGCGGCGCTGCTGGCCGGCGAGCCAGCCGGCCACCAAGGCCGGGATCACGATCGTTGCCACGATCACCCACGGGCCCCAGGTGAGCGTGAACTCGGTCGGGTCGGGCCGGTTCTCGGGCGTGGCGGTCAACGAGCGGATCATGAAATCGAGCAGCAGCGCGATGGCGCCGGCCCACAGCGCGCCGACGATCGCCAGCGCGCGGTTGCGGACCCTGGGCGACAACGCGCCGGCCTGCCGCAGCGCACGCACCTGGGCGTCGCTCTCCAGCGCCGCCGCGTTGCCCGCGACCGACTCCCGGTCGGGCGCAAACAGCCCCGCGACGCCGATCCCGAGCAGCATCGCGCCCATGATGGTGTACGTCTGCGGCCAGCCGATCCGCTCGGCGATGATCAGCGCCAGCGCCCCGCCGAACAGGGAGGACAGGCGAAAGCCCATCTGGTAAACCGTCGACAGCACGTCGAGCGTCGCTTTCTCGTCGGCCACGTCGATCCGCCAGGCGTTGATCGCGATGTCCTGCGTCGCGCTCGCCAGCGCGCCGACCCCCGCGAGGAGGCTGAACAGGCCGAGCTGGCTCCGCGGGTCGAGCAGCGCCATCGTCACCAGGATCGCGCCCAGCAGCAACTGCATCGGCACGATCCACTGCTTGCGCTTGCCCAGCCGGCGCAAGGCGGGCAGGTCAACCTTGTCGATCAGCGGCGACCAGATGAACTGGAAGGCATAAGCAAGCCCGATCAGGCTGAACACGCCCATGGTTTCCAGGTCGACCTCGGCCTCGGTCAGCCAGGCGAACAGCGTGCCGAGGAACAGCGCGAAGGGCAGCCCGCTGGCGAAGCCGAACAGCAGCATGAAGCCGGTCTTGCGGTTGCGCAGCGCCTGGCCGAGGATGCGCCAGCTTGACGGTTTCTTCGCTGCCACTGCTCCTTCGGCCATTCCCTAGCGTCCTTCCCGATCCCGCTATTTCGTGCGACACTTAGCGCCGAGCGAGGAATAGGGAAGCGGGGCCATGAACGAGGCTGTAACGCTCGGTGGAAAACGCCCGACCGCCAGGAAACCCACTGACGGCCAACTCGCGCTCGCCGAGGCGCTGGCGCGCGGGGAGACGCGGCCCGCGGGAGCCATCGCCGCCGTGCCCGCAGCGGTCTATACCGATCCGGATCACTATGTCCGCGAGATGGCCGCGCTGTGGGGCCGGCTGCCGCAGGTGCTCTGCCCGAGCGCGCTGATCCCCGATCCCGGGATGGCGGTGCCGCATGACCTTGGCGGGCGGCCGCTGCTCGTCACCCGCGACAAGGCGGGCGAGGTCCACGTGTTCCTCAACGTCTGCCGCCATCGGGGGACGCGGCTGGTCGAGGGGAACGAGGCGGAATGCACCGCGCGGCTGGTGTGCCCGTATCATGCGTGGACCTACCGCCTCGACGGCGCGCTGATCGCGCTGCCCCGCCCCGACAGCTTCCCGGGCCTCGACAAGACGGATTACCACCTCGTGGAGCTGCCGAGCTGCGAGGCCGGCGGACTGGTCTGGTATTCGCCGGTCGACAGCCCCGACTTCGCATTCGCCCACGCGCTCGGCGAGGACATGGACGCGTTCGGCATGGCCGACCACGTCCTGTTCCGCCGCAAGACGCACGAGGTGCGCGGCAACTGGAAGCTGATCATGGACGCGTTCCTCGAAAGCTACCACGTCACCCGGCTGCACGCGAAGACGATCGGCCCGTTCTTCAAGGACGGGATCACCAGCGGCGACATGATCGGACCGCATGCTCGGAGTGCCGTGGGCCGCGTCGAGGAGCTCGACGGGATAGACCTCACCGACATGGCAGCCCTGCGCCGGCGGGTGACCTTCGCCTACCAGCTGCTCCCGGCGACGGTGATTATCCCCAGCCCCGACTATCTCAACCTGATGACGCTGTGGCCGCAGGCGGTGGACCGGACGCTGGTCGAGGATTTCATGCTCATCCCCGAGCCGCCGGCCACGGACAAGGCGCGCGATCACTGGGAACGAAGCTGGGCGCTGCTCGACGGCGGGGTGTTCGCCAGCGAGGACTTCCGCGCGGCCGAGCTCGGCCAGCAGGGTCTGGCCACCGGGGCGGTGCCGCACCTCACCCTCGGCACGCTCGAGGGCGGCATCCGCCGGTTCCACGAGACGGTCGGCGAGGCGCTGCGCGCGGCGAATTGATCGTCCGTCCTTCGAGACGGTTCAGCCTGCGGCTTCACCTCCTTAGGACGAACGGCTAAGGGCCCAATTCCCACCCCCGTTCGTCCTGAGGAGGGGTGAGGACGAATGTCCGAACCCCCGTTTCGAAGGACTTCCAGTCATGCCCTCCCCCGACCGGCCCCAAGGCGAACGCATCGCCAAGCTGCTTGCGCGCGCCGGCGTCGCCAGCCGGCGCGAGGTCGAGCGGATGATCGCCGAAGGGCGCGTGAGCGTGGCGGGCAAGGTGCTCGACACCCCGGCCACGATCCTGCCGAGCCTCAAAGGGGTTGCGGTAGACGGCAAGCCGGTGGCGCAGGCAGCGCCTGCGCGAGTGTTCGCCTTCCACAAGCCGGCGGGGCTTATTACCGCCGAGCGCGATCCGAAGGGCCGCCCGACGATCTACACGGCCTTGCGCAACGCGCTGCCGAAAGGCGCGCCGCGGCTGATGCCGGTCGGGCGGCTCGACCTCAACACCGAGGGGCTGCTGCTGCTGACCAACGACGGCGGGCTGAAGCGCGCGCTCGAGCTGCCCGCCTCGAACGTGCCGCGCACCTACCGCGCGCGGGTGTTCGGCGACGTGACCCAGGCGATGCTCGATACGCTGATCGAAGGGGTCGAGATCGACGGCGTGCGCTACGGCAAGATCGAGGCCGATCTCGACAGCGGAAAGGGTCGAAACCGCTGGATCGTGCTGACATTGACCGAGGGCAAGAACCGCGAGGTGCGCCGCGTGCTCGAACACCTCAGACTGCAGGTCAGCCGGTTGCTGCGGGTGGGATACGGGCCGTTCAACCTCGGCGACCTCCCGCGCGGGGCGGTGGCGGAAATCCCGCAGGTGCAGGTCGAACGGCTGCGCAAGACGCTGCGGCAGTGAGAATCGTCGCGGGGGAGTGGCGCGGCCGCAAGCTCGTCGCGCCCAGCGGCGAGGCGACCCGGCCCACGGCGGACCGCACCCGCGAGACGCTGTTCAACATGCTCGCCAGCCGGCTCGGCAGCTTCGCCGGGCTGACCGTCGCGGACTTGTTCGCTGGCTCGGGCGCGCTCGGCCTTGAAGCGCTGTCACGCGGCGCGGCCTCGTGCCTGTTCGCGGAAAGCGAGCGCCCGGCGCTCGACGCCATCCGCGCGAACATCACCGCGCTCGGCGCGCGCGAGCGTGCGGAGGTGCGCGCCGGATCGGTGATGGCGCTGGGGCCCGCGCGCGCGCCCTACGACCTGATCCTGCTCGATCCCCCCTACGGCACCGGCGCCGCGGCGGTGGCGGCGGATCGGCTGCTGCGGCTCGGCTGGATCGGGCCCGGCACATGGGTTGCCGCCGAAACGGGTGCACGGGAAACGGTGGCGGTCGGCGGTCTGGAGGCCGATGCGAGCCGCACGGTCGGCAAGGCCCGGCTCACCCTGCTGCGGCTCGCCTCCTGACGGCAAAAAGGGCGCCCCCTCTCGGCGGCGCCCCTTCGCTTCGGCGACCCGGACGGATCAGGTCTGCGGCTTTTTGCCCGGAATTTCGCTCGCCGGCCGTCCCGGCCAATACTTGAGCGGCCGGTTGCCGTAATTCTTGCCCGCTTCGCGCGGGTTGATGCAGCTGTCGGTCACGGTCGCGCTGCACAGCGGATATTCCCGGCGGGTTGCGGCCGGGGTGGTCTGCGTCGCCGCGCCGGCGACCATTCCCGGTTCGCTTCCGACCGTGGCATTCGCCGCTGCCGCGGTGGTGGCGGTCTGCGCGGTGCCCGAAGCGTTGGCCGACGGCCCGCGCGCCATCTGCTGCTCGATCGACGCCCAGGCGGCGGTGCGTTGCTCGGGAGCCATTGCGTAGAGACGCGCCCGCTGATCGTCGGTCAGCAACCACCAGCCGCTCTGCTGCGGTTCGGTCAGCGTCCAGTAGTAGACCTTGTAGTCGTTCGGCCAGTCGCTGTACGCGGTCTGGCGGTCGGCCGGCCATTGCTTGTAGACGACGTCTTGCTCGGGCGTGAGGACGTACACGTCGCCATTGGCGGTCACCGCGACCGCATCCTGGGCGGTGGCGGGAACAGCGAGCGCCAGCGCGGCGGCGCCGGCCAGGATCAGCGTCTTCATCGGTGGTCTCCTGCGGGCTTGTCGAACCCTCTACGCACTAAACAATCCGCAGGTTCCAGCCGCCCCGCTTGCGCCGGCGGCCGATGTTCCCTAGCTGTTCACAGCTCGATGACGGCCCATCCAACCCTCGACATGGCTCTTCCGGAAGGAGAGATTCCGCCATACGCACAAGGGCTTAACGCGCCCCAGGTGCAGGCGGTCCTGACCACCGAGGGGCCGGTGCTGATGCTTGCTGGAGCGGGTACGGGCAAAACCGCCGCGCTCACCGCACGCCTCGCACACCTCGTCGCAACGCGGCGCGCCTGGCCGAGCGAGATCCTGTGCGTCACTTTCACCAACAAAGCCGCGCGCGAGATGCGCGAACGCGTGGGTCGTCACATCGGCCAGGCGGTCGAGGGGATGCCGTGGCTGGGCACGTTCCATTCGATCGGCGCGAAGATGCTGCGCCGTCACGCCGAGCTCGTCGGCCTCCAGTCGAACTACACGATCATCGACACCGACGACCAGCTGCGGCTCCTGAAGGGGCTGATCGTCGAGGGGGGGCTCGACGAGAAGCGCTGGCCTGCGCGCCAGCTTGCCGGGCTGATCGATCGCTGGAAGAACCGCGGGCTGAACCCGCCCGATTTGGACGCGGTCGAGAACGAAGCCTACGCCAACGGCCGGGGGCAGCAGTTCTACGCGCTCTATCAGGCGCGGCTCAAGGCGCTCAACGCCTGCGATTTCGGCGACCTGCTGCTGCACATGCTGAACATCCTGCGCAGCGAGCGCGACGTGCTCGCGCACTACCAGCAGCGCTTCAAGTACATCCTGGTGGACGAGTACCAGGACACCAACCAGGTGCAATACCTGTGGCTCCGCCTCCTCGCACAGGAACGCAAGAACATCTGCGTGGTGGGCGACGACGACCAGTCGATCTATTCGTGGCGCGGGGCCGAGGTCGCCAACATCCTCAAGTTCGAGAAGGACTTTCCGGGCGCCGCGGTGATCAAGCTCGAGCAGAACTACCGCTCGACCCCGCACATTCTGGCGGCAGCCTCGGGCCTCATCAACGCCAACAGCGAGCGGCTCGGCAAAACGCTGTGGACCGAGGTGCCCGCGGGCGAGAAAGTCCGCGTGGTCGGCGTGTGGGACGGGCCCGAGGAAGCCCGCCGCGTGGGCGAGGAGATCGAGCGGCTCGAGCGCGAAGGCGCGGGGCTGGACCAGGTCGCGATCCTCGTGCGCGCGCAGTACCAGACCCGCGAGTTCGAGGATCGCTTCATCCAGATCGGCCTCAATTACCGGATCATCGGCGGTTTCCGGTTCTACGAGCGCGCGGAAATCCGCGATGCGCTTGCCTATCTGCGCGTGATCGCCAGCCCGGCCGACGATCTCGCGTTCGAGCGCATCTACAACCAGCCCAAGCGCGGGCTCGGCGCCAAGGCCCTGGAGCAGATGCACCGCCACGCGCGGGCCACCGGCCTGCCGCTCGCCGCCGCCGCGTTGCAGCTCGCCGACAGCGACGAATTGCCCGCCCGCGCGCGCGGCACGATCGCCGCGTTGATGCGCCAGTTCGTGCGCTGGCGCGAGCTCGCCGAGACCACCGCTCCCGCCGAGTTGCTGCGCACCGTGCTCGCCGAAAGCGGCTACGACGCGATGCTGCGCGGCGACAAGACCGCCGAGAGCGCCGGCCGCGCGGAAAACCTCTCCGAGCTCGCGCGCGCGATGGAGGAATACGATAGCCTGGGGGACTTCCTCGAGCATGTCGCGCTGGTGATGGACAACGACCGGGCCGACGACGGCGAGAAGGTCACCATCATGACCATCCACGCGGCCAAAGGGCTCGAATTCGACCACTTGTTCCTGCCCGGGTGGGAGGAAGGGGTGTTCCCCTCGCAGCGCGCGCTCGACGAGGGCGGGCTCGCCAGCCTCGAGGAGGAACGCCGCCTCGCCTACGTGGCGATCACCCGCGCGCGGCGGCGCTGCACGATCCTCCACGCGGCCAACCGCCGCATCTACGGCCAGTGGA
>JBHWTG010000031.1:0-4197 GCA_043427735.1 Tsuneonella sp.
TCGAAACCGCCTTCGCGCCCGGACCCCTGCCTCGGCCCGAGGGCTAGGCTATGCGCTTGGTCGGATAAGGCGCGCCGTCCTTGTGCGCGTATCCCTCGGGGCCGAAGCGCATGTCGATGTCCGGATACTCGCCGTGGTCGCGGGAACGGTCGCCGGCGCCGACGACAACGAATTCGCACGGCTCGTCGCCGCGGTTCTGCAGGTGGTGGCCGTTGCCCACGCCGGCCGGCCAGGCGCAGACATCGCCGGGGCGGACGATCGTCTCCCCCCCGTCCTCGACCAGCACGGCTTCGCCCGCGAGCATCACCAGCAGCTCGTCCTCTTCGGCGTGCCAGTGGCGCTGTGACGACCACGCGCCGGGCTGCAGCACGACATGGCTCGCGCCCATCCGGGTCAGCCCCGCGGCCGGGGCAAGGCGGCGGTACCAGCGGCCCGCGACCGGCTCGTCGAACGGCGGCGGGTACCCCGTCGCGTTGGTATGCGGGATGGCGGAGAGATCGAGCTTGGGCACGCGCGCGGTCCTGATCGCTGGATTGCCTCGGTGCGCTCGTATAGCGAGGGCCCGATGAGCGCCACAACCTCCGCCGCCGATCTCGCCGAGCGGCTGATCGCCTGCCCGAGCGTGACCCCTGCAAGCGGGCTGGTGTTCGACGCGCTCGAGGCGATGCTCGCGCCGCTCGGGTTCGCGGTCGACCGGTTCGTCGCCGGCGCGGGTAGCGACGCGGTCGAGAACCTGTTCGCCGTGCGCCGCGGTCCGCCGGGCGGCCGGCATTTCGCCTTCGCCGGCCATCTCGACGTGGTGCCGCCGGGCGAGGGGTGGTCGAGCGCGCCGTTCGCTCCCGAGCGCCGCGCGGTGCCCGGGGGCGAGCTGCTCTACGGCCGCGGCGCGGTCGACATGAAAGGGGCGATCGCGGCGATGGTCGCAGCCGTCGGCGAAGTCCGGGCCGAAGCCGGCACGGTGAGCTTCATCGTCACCGGCGACGAGGAAGGGCCGGCGCTCCACGGCACCCGCGCGCTGATCGAGCGGATGCGCGCGGCCGGCGAGCGGCCCGACCTGATCCTCGTCGGCGAGCCGACCTCGGCGCAGCGGCTCGGCGACACGATCAAGATCGGCCGCCGCGGCTCGGTCAACGTGTGGCTCGAGGTCGCGGGCGTGCAGGGGCATGTCGCCTACCCGCATCTCGCCGACAACCCGATCACCCGGCTGGTGGCGATGCTCGCCGAGCTGAAGGCGATGCCGCTCGACGAGGGCAGCGAGTGGTTCCAGCCCTCGAACCTCGAGATCACCGACCTCGCGGTGGGCAACCCGGCAACCAACGTGATCCCCGCAGCCGCCCGCGCGCGGCTGTCGATCCGCTTCAACGCGCTGCACACCGGCGCCGAGCTGGTCGAGCGCGTTTCGGCGATCGCCGCGAAGCACGGCGGCACCGCGCGCGCGATGATCAGCGGCGAGGCGTTCCTGACCCCGCCGGGCGAATTTTCCGCGCTCGTCGCGCGGGCGGTCGAGGCCGAGACCGGGATCGAGCCTGCGCTCTCGACCACCGGCGGCACCAGCGATGCGCGGTTCCTCAAGGACCTCGCACCGGTGATCGAGTTCGGCCTGGTCAACGCGACGATGCATAAGACCGACGAGGCGGTGGCGGTGGAGGACCTCGAGGTGCTAGCGCGAATCTACGCCCGCGTGCTGCGCGAGGCATTGACAACGGATCGGGGAGGATCGGCATGACGGGCGAAGCGGTCGCGGCGGAGCAGGCGGACCGGCAGGCGCATGGGGGGCCCGATTACGGGCGGCTGCAGTGGCGCATCCTGATCGGCTTCGTGCTCGGCCTCGTCGCCGGCATCGCCGCCTACACGTTCGCGCGCGACGCCGAATGGGTCGATACGCTGGTGACGTATGTCACCAACCCGCTCGGGCAGGTGTTCCTGCGGCTGTTGTTCATGCTGGTGATCCCGCTGCTGGTCAGCGCGCTGGTGGTCGGCATCGCCGACATGGGCGAGATCCGCGCGCTCAAGAAAGTCGGGGTGCGCACGCTCGTGTACACCGTGGTCGTCTCGTCGATCGCGGTGGCGATCAGCATCGCGGTCACCAACCTGATCCAGCCGGGCGCGGGGGTCGATCCGGTGCAGGCGCGCGCGCTGCTCGCCGAAGGGAGCGAGGGGGCGCAAGGAATTCTCGAACGCTCGAGCGAGGCCAAGACCGGGGTCGACGCGGTGATCGGCCTGATCCCTTCCAACGTCGTCTCCGCCATGGGCGACAACGACATCCTCGCGGTGATGTTCTTCGCGCTGTTCTTCGGCATCGGCCTGCTGCTCATCAACACCCCGCGCACCGCGACGCTCAAGGCGGCGTTCGAGGGGGTGTTCGAAGTGTCGATGAAGCTCATCGGCCTCGTCATCCAGCTCGCGCCGATCGCGGTGTTCTGCTTCATGTTCAACCTCGCCGCGCAGTTCGGCTGGGACATGCTGATCAAGCTCGCCGCGTTCGTCGCGGTGGTGCTGCTCGCGCTGGGGCTGCAATTGTTCGGCGTGTTCCCGCTGCTGCTGACGTTCCTCGCCAGAAAGAACCCGGTGACGTTCTTCAAGGAAACGCGCGAGGCGAGCGTGATGGCGTTCTCGACCTCGAGCTCGAACGCCACGCTGCCGACCGCGCTGCGGGTGGCCGAGACCCGGCTCAAGCTGCCGCCGCGCATCTCGCGCTTCGTCCTCACCATCGGCGCGACCGCCAACCAGAACGGCACCGCGATGTTCGAAGGCGTCACCGTGCTGTTCCTCGCGCAGTTCTTCGGGGTCGATCTGACACTGGGCGACCAGATCTTCGTGATGCTGGTGTGCATCCTCGCCGGGATCGGCACCGCCGGGGTCCCGGGCGGCTCGCTGCCGGTGATCGCGCTGATCCTCGGGGGGGTGGGCGTGCCCCCCGAGGGGATCGGCCTGATCCTCGGGGTCGACCGCTTCCTCGACATGTGCCGCACGGTGCTCAACGTGATCGGCGACCTCGTCGCGGCGACGGTGATCAGCGCGCACTCGGGCGACGTCAGCGAGCACGCCGCGGCGGAGGTGCCAATACCTTCGGTTTGAACCGGCACAGGTCGACCACCGGGCAGCGCCAACATTCGGGCAGCCGCGCCTTGCACACGTAGCGGCCGTGGAGGATCAGCCAGTGATGCGCGCCGAGGCGAAACGGGGCGGGCACCCGTTTGTCGAGCTTGGCCTCGACCTCGTCGGGCGTCTTGCCGGGGGCTAGGCCGGTGCGGTTGCACACCCGCAGGATGTGCGTGTCGACCGCGAATGTCTCCTGCCCGAACCAGCAGTTGAGCACCACGTTGGCGGTCTTTCGCCCGACGCCGGGCAGGCGGGTGAGTTCGTCGCGAGTCGACGGCACTTCGCCGCCGAAAACGTCGATTATCATCTGCGACAGAGCGACGATATTCGACGCTTTGGTGTTGAACAGGCCGATGGTCCTGATGTGCTGCTTGAGCCCGTCCTCGCCCAGCTCGAGCATCTGCTGTGGGGTCTCGACCGCCTCGAACAGCGCCCTGGTGGCCTTGTTCACCCCTACGTCGGACGCCTGCGCCGACAGCGCCACGGCGACCAGGAGCTGGTAGGCGTTGCCGAAGGCGAGCTCGGTTTCGGGGGCGGGGTTGTCCTCGGCGAGCCGGCGGAAAAACTCGAAAATTTCCGCTTTCGTCAAAGGCCGAGCACCTGCCCCATGGTGTAGCGGCCGGGGCCCCGGTCGATCAGCCAGGCGGCCGCGCGCACCGCGCCGCGGGCGAAGATCGCGCGGTCCTCGGCGTGGTGGGTGAGCGTCAGCCGCTCGTGCGCGCCGGCGAAGATCACGCTGTGCTCGCCCACGACCGTGCCGCCGCGCAAGCTGGCGAAGCCGATCGCGCCCTCGGCACGCGGCCCGGTGATGCCGTCGCGGCCGCGCTCCGCGCTTGCGGCGAGGTCGATCCCGCGCGCCTCCGCCGCCGCCTCGGCGAGCAGCAGTGCGGTGCCGCTCGGCGCGTCGCGCTTCATCCGGTGATGCATCTCGACCACCTCGATGTCCCATTCGGGCCCCAGCCGCCCGGCCGCTTCGCGCACGAGGTGAGCGAGCAGCGTGACCCCGAGCGCGGTGTTGCCGGTCTGCAGCACCGGGATCGCCTGAGCGGCGGCATCGATCGCGGCGTGGTGCCGCTCCTCGAGCCCGGTGACACC
>JBHWTG010000032.1:0-15480 GCA_043427735.1 Tsuneonella sp.
GGGTGGCAGCGCGGGCGAGGGGCCCGGAAGCGCCGCCACCCCGCAGCTCGAGGCGCTGCTGGGCGCGCTGCCGCTCGGCCTGGCGATGACCGACCGCGACGGGCGTTTCCTGTTCGCCAATCGCCCGTTTCGCCGCGCCGCGGGCCTCGAGAACCGGTCGCTGCCGCAGTTCCCGTCCGACCTCGTGGTGCGCGAGGACAAGGCGGCGATTGTTGACGCGGTGCGCCGCTATGGCAAGGGGCCGGCGAGCGCGACCGACATGGCCGTGCGGCTTATCGGCGCGCCCGACGAGCCGGTCAGCCTCGGCATCGCCGGGGTGCGCGGGCTGGGCGAGGCGGCGGTCTTGCTGAGCCTGGTCGATTCGACCGAAGAGACGCGCCTCAAGCGCCAGGTCGCGCAGGCCACCAAGATGCAGGCCGTCGGCCAGCTCGCCGGCGGGGTTGCGCACGATTTCAACAACGTGCTGACCGCGGTGATCGGGACCTGCGATCTCATGCTCCTGCGCCACACGCCCGGCGACAGCGACTACGACGACATCCAGCAGATCCGCGCGAACTCCAACCGGGCGGCGGCGCTGACCCGCCAGCTGCTCGCGTTCAGCCGCCAGCAGACGCTGCGCCCGCAGGTGCTTCAGCTGCCCGACGTGATCAGCGAGGTCAGCCAGCTCCTCAAGCGCCTGCTCGGCGAGAAAATCGAGCTAACGGTGCACCACGACCGCGATCTCGGGCCGGTGCGCGCCGACCCGCAGCAGCTCGAGCAGGTGATCGTCAACCTCGCGGTCAACGCCCGCGATGCGATCCAGGCGAAGGGCGATGGCAGCGGCAAGCTCTCTCTGGCGACCCGCCGGGTCACCGCGCGCGACGTGCGCAAGATGGGCAGCGAGATCGTCCCCGAAGGCGATTATACGGTGCTCGTGGTGCAGGACACCGGCGGCGGCATCCCGCCCGAGCACCTGCCGAAGATTTTCGAACCGTTCTTCACCACCAAGCAGCAGGGCCGCGGCGCGCAAGGCGGTGCGCTGGGGGGCACCGGGCTCGGCCTGTCGACCGTCTATGGCATCGTCAAGCAGTCGGGCGGGTTCATCTTCGCCGACAACACTCCCGCCGGCGCACGCACCCGCGCCGGCGCGCGGTTCAGCGTCTACCTTCCGGTGCATCGGGGCGAGGTGCCCGCGACCAAGAAGAAGATCGAACCCAACGTGCGTGCCGAATGGGCGGGGGGCGGCCGGGTGCTGCTGGTCGAGGACGAAGACATGGTCCGCGCGGTCTCCGAGCGCGCGTTGACCCGCGCGGGTTACGACGTCACCGCCTGCGCCGACGGCGAGGACGGCCTGGCGGCGGTCGCGGGCGGGGCGGAGTTCGACATCGTCGTCTCGGACGTGGTCATGCCGGGAATGGACGGCCCGGCGATGGCGCGCGCGATCAGGCGGGTGCGGCCGGCGCTGCCGATCCTGTTCATGTCGGGCTACGCCGAGGAGCAGCTGCGCAACGAAATCGACATCGTCGACATGCATTTCATCGCCAAGCCGTTCAGCGTGCAGCAGATTTCGGACAAGGTCGGATCTATACTGGCGACCGCGCGCGCGTAGCGGCCCGGCGTTCAGCTTGCCGCAAGGCGAAAGAGACACGCTGGCGAAACGCGCGCACGGGTGCGGGTTCGGGGGGAGTGAGCATGCGCATCGATCGTATCTGTCTGGCGGTGGGTGCCGCCGCGCTGGCCGCTACGGCCTATGCCCAGACCGCCGAGACCGGCGATGGTTCGGGGCCGACCGCGCAAGGCGATCTCGATGTCACGATCTATAACAACGATCAGGCGCTGGTCCAGGACGTGCGCGAAATGGCGATCGCCGCGGGCCGCAGCCGGATCGAGTTTCCCGATGTCTCCGCGCAAATTCGCCCCGAGACGCTGAGCTTCAATGCGGCCGGGGCGGGGATCGTCGAGCAGAACTTCGACTTCGACCTGCTGACCCCCACCAAACTGATGGAAAAGGCCATCGGCCAGACCGTCACGCTGATCCGCACCAACCCCGCAACCGGTGCCGAAACCCGCGAACGCGCCACCGTGCTGTCCACCGCAGGGGGCGCGGTGGTGAAGATCGGCGAGCGGATCGAGGTGCTGCGCGACGACGGGCTGCCGGTGCGGGTGATCTTCGACCGCGTGCCGCCGAACCTGCGTGCGCGCCCGACGCTGTCGGTCACCCTCGAGAGCGAGCGGGCGGGCACGCGCCCGGCCGCGATCCGCTACCTCACCCGCGGGCTCGGCTGGGCCGCGGATTACGTTGCGCTCTACGACGAGGCCAAGGGCACCACCGACATGCAGGGGTGGGTCACGTTGACCAACCAGACCGGCACGACATTCCACAACGCCGACACCGTGCTCGTCGCCGGCAGCCCGTCGGGGAGCAACAACAGCGGCGGCTACCGCGGCTCTCCTCCGCCACCGCCGCGTCCGGGCGGATTCGTCCCCGGAACCGAAACCGCCGAGCGCGAGCGGCTGGCCGACTATTACCTCTACCCGCTCCCCGGGCGCACCACGATCGCCAACGCGCAGACCAAGCAGGTCAGCTTCCTCGACGTGCAGGCGGTGCCCGCGCGCAAGGTCTACGCCCGCACCGTCGGCTGGCTCGCAAGCGACGAGCAGCCGGTCAACGTCTCGAGCGCGATCGGCTTTTCGACCTCGCGCGAGCAGGGCCTGGGCGACGCGCTGCCTGCGGGTACCGTGCGCTTCTACCAGCGCGATCGGCAGGGCACCCCGCAGTTCGTCGGCGAAAGCCGCATCGGCCACACCCCGATGGGCAGCGCGCTGACGCTCACCACCGGCGACGCCTTCGACGTGTTCGTGCAGGCCGAGGTCATCACTCGCGAAAAAATCACGAGCGGCGAGTGGGAGGCGAGCGACCGGTACCGCGTGATCAAGGACGGCGAGGCGGTGCGCGAGGTGACCCGAGAGCGCGCGGTCGAATACTGGCGCACGACGATGCGCTATACCTTCACCAACGCCAAACCGGCCCCGGTCGAGGTCGAGTTGACCCAGGGCGGGCTCGACCGCGGCTGGTGGAGCCGCGACTTCCGTGTCACCAGCGAGGATGCGCCCGGCGAGCAGATCAACGCCGACACGCGCAAGTATCGCGTCACCGTGCCCGCCAACGGCCGGCGCGAGGTGCGTGTGACGTACGAGACGCGGTACTGAGGAGCGGGGCGGTGCGCCGCGCGCTTTCGACCCTGTTGCTGGTCGCCGCATGCCAACCTGTCGCGGCGCGCGAAGCGGTCGACGCGTCCGCGCCCGAGAAGCTCGCGGTCACCGTCTACCGCGATCCCGATCGGGGCCCGGATGACGCGCTGAACCGCGACTGGCCGCGGGGTTTCGCGATGATCAGCGAAACCCGCCGGGTCACCCTGCCGGCGGGCGAATCGACGATCCGCTTCGATGGCGTCTCGGAGGGAATGGTCGCGGTGACCGCGATCGTCACCGGGCTGCCGGGCGGGACGATCGAGAAGAACCGCAACGCCGATCTCCTGAGCCCGGGCGCGCTCATCGACGGGACCCTGGGCAGCCGGGTTACGATCACCCGCACCGATCCCGCCAGCGGGCGCGAGACCAGCGAGCAGGCGATCGTGCGCACCCGCGCCGACGGCGGGCTGGTGCTGCAGACCGCGGCGGGCTTCGAGGCGGTACGCTGCTCGGGCCTGCCCGAGCGGCTGACCTTCGACCGCGTGCCGGCAGGCCTGTCCGCGCGGCCGGTCTATTCGATCGACACCGCCTCGCCCGCGGGCGGCACGTTCACCGTCACGCTAACCTATCTCTCGTGGGGCTTCGACTGGCAGGCGCATTACGTGGCGACGCTCGTCGAGGGGGGTTCGGCGGCCGATGTAAGGATGCGCCTGACCAGCTGGCTCACGCTGGTGAACGACAACGACCAGAGCTTCCCCGATGCCGAGTTGATGGCGGTCGCGGGCAAGCTCAGGGTCGAAAGCGATTACCAAGGGCTGGCCGACCCGCCGCGCGGAAAGCCGCTGCGCCTGGTGTGCTATCCGCTCGGCAGCACCGCGGCCGGCTCGCCGGTGGGCTATCCCTATCCGCCCCCGCCGCCGCCTCCCCCGCCGATGGCGGCGCCCGCGCCGGTGATGGAAATGGCCGACGGGGCGAACATCATCGTCACCGGCTCGCGCATGGCGAAGGCGGCGATGGTCGCGCGCGAAGAGGACCTGGCCGACCTCAAGCTCTACCGCGTGCCGGAACCGGTCACGGTTGCCGCGCAAAGCCAGAAGCAGGTGGCTTTCCTCGATCGCGACGCGGTGCGCGGGCGCCTGCTGCACACGGCTTCGTGCACACCATGGGGCGAGCTCGGCGAACCCGTCGCGGCGGGCCTGCTGCTGGCGACCCTGAATGACAAGGCGCACGGCCTCGGGGTTGCTCTCCCGAGCGGCGGGATCACCGTGTTCGAATCGACCCGCGAGGGGGAGCTGCTGGTCGGCGAGGAGCGGCTGCGCGACTATGCTTCGGGGCAGGAGGTCGAGCTTGCGATCGGCGAGAGCCCTCAAGTTCAGGCGACCTGCACCGCGGAGGACGGCGCCGAGCACCGCAAGCAGGGTGGCGCCGTGCCGATGAAGCTGCTGCTGGCGAACGCCAATCCGTCAGCAGTCAGGGTGCGGATCACGCTGGGCGGCTCGGCGGCCCGGATCGGAGGCCTGCGCGAGGCGAGGGTCAAGGACGGCGCGCGGATTTACGAGACGTCCGTGCCGGGCAACGCCCGCCGCGAACTGCACTGGACCATCGTCGACGAATAGCTTCCGCCGCCCAGTCGGAAAAGTTCGCGTTCCACTCTTGTTCTTGTAGAACAAAGCAGATACATGGCTGACGGGTGACAGGCGACCTGCGGGTCTAGGCAAAGCGCGAAAGGGTGTGTCATGGCGGCGAATCTCAAGCTGGTGGAAGGCAAGGACTTGGATACGGACCGTCAGAAGGCGCTCGACGCCGCGCTCGCGCAGATCGACCGGGCGTTCGGCAAGGGCTCGGCGATGAAGCTCGGCCAGAAGGAAGCGATGCAGGTCGAGACGATCTCGTCCGGCAGCCTCGGGCTCGACATCGCGCTCGGGGTCGGCGGGCTGCCGCGCGGGCGGGTGATCGAGGTGTATGGCCCGGAAAGCTCGGGCAAGACCACGCTCGCGCTGCACGTAATCGCCGAGGCGCAACGCACCGGCGGCACCGCCGCGTTCGTCGATGCCGAGCATGCGCTCGACCCGGTTTATGCCAAGAAGCTCGGCGTCAACATCGACGAGCTGATCGTCTCGCAGCCCGACACCGGCGAGCAGGCGCTCGAGATCGTCGACACCCTCGTGCGCTCGAACGCGATCGACGTGCTGGTGGTCGATTCGGTCGCGGCGTTGGTCCCGCGGGCCGAGATCGAGGGCGAGATGGGCGACAGCCACGTCGGCCTCCAGGCCCGGTTGATGAGCCAGTCGCTGCGCAAGCTTACCGGCTCGATCAATCGCTCGAAGTGCATGGTGATCTTCATCAACCAGCTGCGCATGAAGATCGGCGTGATGTACGGCAATCCGGAGACGACGACCGGCGGCAATGCGCTGAAGTTCTACGCCAGCGTCCGACTCGACATCCGCCGCACGGGTCAGATCAAGGACCGCGACGAAATCGTCGGCAACTCGACCCGGGTGAAGGTCGTCAAGAACAAGGTCGCCCCGCCGTTCAAGCAGGTCGAGTTCGACATCATGTATGGCGAGGGCATCTCGAAGATCGGCGAAATTCTCGATCTCGGGGTCAAGGCCGGGCTGGTCGAGAAGTCGGGCAGCTGGTTCAGCTACGACAGCATCCGCATCGGCCAGGGCCGCGAGAACGCCAAGCAGTATTTGAAGGAGAATCCCGAAGTTTGCGACAAGCTGGAAGCCGCCATCCGCGGCCGGACCGACGCTGTCGCCGAGGAGATGATGGCCGGTCCGGACGCGGACGACGACATCTGATCCTCAATCGAAGGCGCCTCGCGCCTGGCGAACCGGAAAGCCGGTGCGTGCACCCATCGGGCGCCGCACCGGCTTTTCGCTTTTCCGGTTAGGAACGAACGACCCCTTGCCAGCAGGCGGGGCTTGGGCAAGTCGTCATCGACGATCACTTCTTGGGGGAAACCGCCGATGACCGACCGCAGCGACTGGGAAGGGCGCACCGGGCGCAAATGGGCCGAGCAATGGCGCCGGACGGACCGCGCGTTCGCGGGCCTCACTGAGCGGCTGATCGGCCGCGCCGGCGCCTGTCCGATTGAGCGCGCGCTCGACATAGGCTGCGGTGCCGGCGAGCTGACCCTCGCGCTTGCGCGCGGTCACCCGCACGCCCGCCTGGTCGGCCTCGACCTCAGCGGCCCGCTGATCACCGTGGCGCGCGAGCGCGGTGCTCATCTCGGCAACGCGCGGTTCGAAGTGGCTGACGCCGCGACCTGGCGCAGCGACGAGTTCGCGCCCAATCTCATGGTCTCGCGCCACGGGGTCATGTTCTTCGACCAGCCCATCGCAGCGTTCGCGCACCTCGCGCAGACTGCGGCCCCCGCCGCCCGGCTGGTGTTCTCGTGCTTTCGCGAGCGGAACGACAACCCGTGGGCGAGCGAAGTCACGGGTTTGCTGCCACCTGCCGCGGTGGCCGCTTCCGCCGTGCCCGGCAACGCGCCGGGTCCGTTCGCGTTCGCCGATCCGTTGCATGTCGAAGGCATTCTCGCCGCCGGCGGGTGGCACGAGATTGCCTTCGAGTCGGTCGAGTTCGCCTACGTCGCGGGCAGCGGGGACGATCCGGTGGCCGACGCGGTCGAATTCTTTCTAGCCATCGGGCCCGCCGCGGCTGCCGCCGCCAGCCTTGATGCCACCGAGCGCGCCAGGTTCGTCGCCCGGCTGGAACGGTATCTGGAAGACCGGCGCGACGGCGCGCTGATCGCGCTGCCCGCCTCGGCGTGGATCGTGACCGCGCGCAAGCATTGACGGGGGCGGGCCGCTAGCCCCGGCCGCCGCTGCCACTTTTCGACCGTAATTCGCTTGTCGCACCTCGGCACACGGCTTACCTGCGAGCGGTGATGACCTCGACCAACGACATCCGCCGCAGCTTTCTCGACTACTTCGCGAAAGCCGGCCATCGCGTCGTGCCCAGCGCGCCGCTGGTCCCGTACAACGATCCGACGCTGATGTTCGTCAACGCCGGGATGGTCCCGTTCAAGAACCTTTTCACCGGGCTCGAGACCCCGCCCAGCCCCACCGCGGTGAGCAGCCAGAAGTGCGTGCGCGCGGGCGGCAAGCACAACGATCTCGACAATGTCGGCTACACCGCGCGCCATCATACGTTCTTCGAGATGCTGGGCAACTTCAGCTTCGGCGACTATTTCAAGGAGCAGGCGATCCTCCACGCGTGGACGCTGCTGACCCGCGAATGGGGCCTCGATCCCGGGCGGCTGACGGCGACGGTCTATCACACCGATGACGAGGCGTTCGCGCTCTGGCGCAAGATCGCCGGCCTGCCCGAAGCGCGGATCATCCGCATTCCCACCAAGGACAACTTCTGGGCGATGGGTTCCGACGGCCCGTGCGGGCCCTGCTCGGAGATTTTCTACGATCACGGGGAGCATATCGCGGGCGGCCCTCCCGGCTCGCCCGATGAGGACGGGGACCGTTTCGTCGAGATCTGGAACCTCGTGTTCATGCAGTTCGAGCAGGCCGCGGACGAGATCGTCGGCGAACTGCCCAGGCCCAGCATCGACACCGGGATGGGGCTCGAACGAATCGCCGCGGTGATGCAGGGCGTCCACGACAACTACGACACCGACACCTTCAGGGCGCTCGTCGCTGCCGGCGAGAGCCTGACCAGCGTGCCCGCCGAGGGCGAGCAGCGCGCCAGCCACCGGGTGATCGCCGACCACCTGCGCTCGACCGGCTTCCTGCTTGCCGACGGTGTGCTGCCCTCGAACGAAGGGCGCGGCTATGTGCTCCGGCGGATCATGCGCCGCGCCATGCGTCACGCGCATCTGCTGGGCGCGAGCGAGCCGCTGATGCACCGCCTGGTGCCGGCGCTGGTGGCCGAGATGGGCCAGGCTTATCCCGAACTCGCCCGCGCGCAGCCGCTGATCGAGGAGACGCTCGAGCGGGAGGAGACCCAGTTCCGCCGCACGCTGGCAAACGGTCTCAAACTGCTCGACGAGGCCACGCGAGCGTTGGGCGAAGGCAGCCAGCTCGACGGCGAAACCGCCTTCAAGCTCTACGATACTTACGGCTTCCCCTACGACCTCACCGAGGACGCGCTGCGCAGCCGCGGCATCGCGGTCGACCGGGCCGGGTTCGATGCCGCGATGGCGCGGCAGAAAGCGGCGGCGCGGGCGGCGTGGAAGGGCAGCGGCGCGGCGGCGGACAGCGAGCTGTGGTTCGATATTGCCGAGCGCGAGGGCGGAACCGAGTTCACCGGCTACACCGCGACCGAGGGCGAGGGGCAGGTGGTGGCGCTCGTCAAGGACGGGGCCGAAGTGCCGACGGCCAGTGCGGGCGAGGCGGTGACGGTGCTCACCAACCAGACCCCGTTCTACGGCGAGAGCGGCGGCCAGAGCGGCGATGCCGGCACCATCACCGCCGCCGGCCTCAAGATCGCGGTGGACGACACATCGAAGCCGCTCGGGCGGCTGCATGCCCATCATGCCCGGATCGAAGCCGGCACGATTGCCGTCGGCGACACCGTCCACTTGTGGGTCGACGCCGATCGGCGCGACCGCATCCGCGCCAACCATTCGGCGACGCACCTGCTCCATTCGGCGCTGCGCCGCAGGCTCGGCGATCATGTCACCCAGAAAGGCTCGCTGGTCGCCGAAGACCGCCTGCGGTTCGATTTCTCGCACCCGAAGCCGCTGTCGCGCGACGATATCGCTGCGATCGAAGCCGAAGTGAACGCCGAAATCCGCGCGAATGAACCGGTCACCACGCGGCTGATGAGCCCCGACGACGCAATTGCCGCGGGTGCGATGGCGCTGTTCGGCGAGAAGTACGGCGACGAGGTCCGCGTGCTGAGCATGGGCCGCGATACCTATTCGGTCGAGCTGTGCGGCGGCACCCACGTGCGCGCCACCGGCGACATCGGCCTGCTCCGCATCGTCTCGGAAAGCGCGGTGAGCTCGGGCGTGCGGCGGATTGAGGCGCTGACCGGGGAAGCGGCACGCAGCTGGCTGGTGGAGCGCGAGGAAGCGCTGCGCCAAGCGGCGGCGGCGATCCGCGCCGCGCCCGAGGACGTGCCTGCGCGAGTCGCCGCGCTGCTTGACGAGCGGCGGCGGCTCGAGCGCGAGCTCACGGAGGCTCGGAGAGCCCTGGCGCTGGCGGGCGGGGCGGCGAAGGCCGCGCCCGCCGACGAGGAGATCGCCGGGGTGCGGTTTTCCGGCCAGGTCATCGAGGGGCTCGAGGCCAGGGCCCTGCGCGGGCTGCTCGATGAGGCCAAGGCGCGGCTGGGTTCGGGCGTGGCGGCGATCGTTGCGGTCAACGACGGCCGGGCATCGATCGCGGTCGCGGCGACCGACGATCTTGTCGGCCGCTTCGATGCCGTCGCACTGGTGCGCGCCGGTGTCGCCGCGCTGGGGGGACAGGGCGGCGGCGGTCGGCCCGACATGGCGCAAGGCGGCGGCCCCGACGGCAGCAAGGCCGCCGAGGCGATCGCTGCGGTCAAGGCCGCGCTGGCCGAGACCGCTTCGGCCTGATCCCTAGCCGCGGTTGCGGGCGGCGGCGCGGGTTTCCACTTCGCTGCCGCGCGCGGTGTCGAGCATGTCGCGCTCGCTGCGCTGGGGGCGCTTGATCGAGCCGTGCGTCTCGTCGGCCTGCTGCGCCGGGGTTTGATTTTCGGGCTGTTCGGGCTTGCTCATACGGGGTCTCCTGTTCCTCACCAACGGGCGGAGCGGGCGATCTATCCCGCATCGGGCAAACCGGTGCGCAGCTTGGGCCGGTGGTGCAGCGCCGCCTCGCGCCTGATGCGGTCCCTGAACTCGTCGCGCTTCTCGTGAATCGAAGCGATCACCGGGCCCATCGGCACGCCGATGTCGACCAGCACCGCTTCGGACAGCTGCAGCGAGCTTTCCAGCGTTTCGGGAACCGCGTGGCTGGCCCCCGCCAGGTAGAGTGCCGCCGCGTGATTGAGGTCGCGCGCGCGCGCGATGATCGGCAACTCGGGATAATCCTTGCGCAGCTTTGTGGTCAGGTGCTGGGCGAGGACCGGCTGATCCATCGTCAGCACCACCGCCGGCGCGCGTTCGATCCCCAGCCGCTCCAGCGCGCGGCTGCGCGAGGCATCGCCGAACACCGCGCGGTAGCCCTTTCGCCGGGCGCGGTCGATGATGTCGGCGTCGCTGTCGACCGCGACATACTGCATCCCGTGCTTGACCAGCATGTCGGCGACCAGCCGGCCCACGCGCCCGGCGCCCACGATGATGACCTTGGGCTCGCCCCGATCGCCTTCGTCGAGCGCGGGCAGCGGATCCATCCGCCGGCCGACCCCGCGCCCCACGCGCGCGAGCAGCGGTGTGACGGTGAGGCCGATGGCGGTGACGATCTGCCAGAACTGCGCCGTGACGGGGTCGAGCACCAGCGCGGCGGTTGCGGCCGATAGCACGATCAGCGTGGTTTCGCTTGGGCTCGCCATCAGCAGCCCGGTCTCGGCCGCCGTCCCCTTGCGCGCGCCCATCAGCCGCAGCAGCGCACCCGTCACTAGCGCCTTCAACGACAGCACTCCGGCGACCGCGAGCGCGATCAGCCCGAGCTGGTCCCACACTGCGGACAGGTCGATCGTCATGCCGATGGTGATCAGGAAGATGCCGAGCGCCAGCCCCTTGAACGGCTCGATGATCCCTTCGACCTCGGTGTGGAACTCGGTCTCGGCGATCAGCAGGCCGGCGATCAGCGCTCCCACGATCGGGGACAAGCCGGCGGCCGCGGTTGCCAGGCTGGCGCCGATCACGACCAGCAGGCTGGCCGCGAGGAACAACTCGGGGCTTTTGGTGCGCGCCGCCTGCGAGAACAGGCGGGGCAGCGCGACCCGTCCGGCGATCAGCAACGCGGTGACGACGAGCAGCCCTTGCCACAGCGTGCGGAACAGCCCGTCCCACCCGTCGGCCTGGGCATGCGGAGCCAGCGCGCCGAGGATGAAGATGATCGGCACGATCATGATGTCCTCGAACAGGAGCATCGACAGCGCCGCGCGGCCGACCGGGCTAGTCGTTCCGGAAATCGGCAGGACGATGGCGGTTGAGCTGAACGCCAGCGCGAAGCCGAGCGCCAGCGCCCCGGTCCAGGCCTGTCCGAGACCTGCGAGGATTGCCGCCAGGATGCTGCCGATGATCAGCAACTCGAGCGCGCCGAGCCCGAACACCAGCCTGCGCAGCGTCCACAGACGCCTGAACGACAGCTCGAGCCCGATGGTGAACAGCAGCAGGATGATCCCGAACTCGGCGAACGGTTCGAGCGCCTCGGGGTCCGATATCGTCACGTGGTAGAGCCACGGCTGCTCGGGCACGAGGCGGCCGAGCCCGAACGGCCCGACCAGAATGCCGATCAGGATGAAGCCCATCACCGGGGTGATGCGGAACCGGTGGAACACGGGAATGACGATTCCCGCCGCGCCAAGGATCACCAGCGCATCGGACATGGTCGTGCCATGCGCAAGCTCGCCGGCCATCAGCGGGGTGTGTCCCGCTGGCCCGCCGATCGGCGTTTTCTGAACAACTTTATAGGGCCACAACTTGCAAGAATTGTTGGGATTTCCCGCAAATGAGAGTGGCTTTCGCCGCCGCGCCGGATCGAGCCTGCTGCGGGGCTGCCGGCGGGCATGCGCTGATCGAGAAAAGGGGAGGGCATCGCACCACCCTTAGACCAGCGCGAGTGCAGTAGGAAAATCGAATCGCCATCGCGGCCCAATGCATGGCGCGCGGCCGGGCTTGGCTGTAATCGGACCCGCATGGCTCCCGACGTGATCGTGATCGGCGGCGGACCGGCCGGGATGATGGCCGGGTTGCTGCTCGCGCGCTCGGGCGTGCGCACGCTTGTGCTGGAAAAGCACGCCGACTTCCTGCGCGACTTCCGCGGCGACACCGTGCACCCCTCGACGATGCAGATCCTCGACGAGCTGGGGATGCTCGGCCGCTTTCTCGATCGGCCGCACAACCGCATCGACAGCGCCGAGATCGACTGGAACGGCCGGCCGATGAGGGTGGCCGATCTTGCTCACCTGAAGATGCCGGCCCCGTTCATCGCCATGATGCCGCAGTGGGAGTTCCTCGATTTCGTGAAAGTCGAGGCGGGGCGTTTCCCCGGGTTTGCGCTGCGGATGGAAACCGCGGTGGAGGGTTTCACCGAGCAACACGGACGGGTGGCCGGTGTCCACCTCCGCTCGGGCGAGGAGCTTCGTGCGGGGCGGTTGGTGATGGCCTGCGACGGGCGCGAGTCGATCGCCCGGCAGATACTCGAGGTCGAGACCCTCGGCGCGCCGATCGACGTGTTCTGGTTCGCGGTGCCAAAGGCCGGACGCGGCACCGCCTTGCGGGGCAGCGTGGCGGACAACCGGCTGATCGTGATGATCGACCGGGGCGCCTATTGGCAGTGCGCATTCGTCATCGCCAAGGGCGGGGCGCGGGCGATCCGCGCGCGCGGTATCGCGGCCTTCCGGGCCGAGGTGCGCGCCGCCGCGCCGGACCTGCCCGACCTCGCCGCCGCCTTGCCCGACTGGGACAGCGTGCACCTGCTGGCGGTTTCGCTCGATCGCCTGACCGAGTGGAGCCGCCCCGGGTTGCTGGCAATCGGCGACGCGGCCCACGCGATGAGCCCGGTGGGCGGCATCGGCATCAACCTCGCCATCCAGGACGCGGTGGCGGCGGCAAACCTCCTCGCGGCCCCGCTCGCGCGCGGCGCGTGTGTCGACGGGCTGCTGCCACGAGTGCAGCGCCGCCGGATGTGGCCGACGCGCCTGATCCAGGCGGCGCAGCGCACAGTGCACGAGAACCTGCTCACCCCGCTCATCGCCGGCGCCCGCCCGCTCCCGGGGCGCGCCCCGCTGCCGATGCGCGTGCTCGACCGCTACCCGCTCCTCCGCCGCGTCCCCGGCTGGCTGATCGGCCACGGCATCCGCCAGGAGCACGTGCGCTCGCCTGACGCTATCGCTTCCAAATGATCATTCGGCGTCCGCGACGGCAAGGCTACCCGGCTGTGGCCATCTCGCGCTCGAGATTTTCGACGATCGCCTCGAAGAACTGCTCGGTGGTCATCCACGCCTGCTCTGGGCCGATGAGGAGCGCGAGGTCCTTGGTCATCTTGCCGCTTTCGACGGTCTCGATGCACACCCGCTCGAGCGTTTCGGCGAACTTCACCACGTCGGGCGTGTTGTCGAACCGGCCGCGGTAGATCAGGCCACGGGTCCACGCGAAGATGCTGGCGATCGGATTGGTGCTGGTCGCCTTGCCCTGCTGGTGCTGGCGGTAGTGGCGGGTGACGGTGCCGTGTGCGGCTTCGGCCTCGACCGTCTTGCCGTCGGGGGTCATCAGCACGCTGGTCATCAACCCGAGCGAGCCGAACCCTTGCGCGACCTGGTCCGACTGCACGTCGCCGTCGTAGTTCTTGCACGCCCAGACGAACTTGCCCGACCACTTGAGCGCCGAGGCGACCATGTCGTCGATCAGGCGGTGCTCGTAAACGATCCCGGCAGCCTTGAATTTCTCGGCAAAGCCTTCGCCGTCGAAGACTTCCTGAAACAGGTCCTTGAAGCGCCCGTCGTAGGCCTTGAGGATGGTGTTCTTGGTGCTGAGGTACACAGGCCAGCCGAGCCCGAGGCCGTAGTTGAAGCTCGCGCGGGCGAAATCGCGGATCGAATCGTCGAGGTTGTACATCGCCATGGCGATGCCGGCGCCGGGAAAGTCGAACACGTCGAGGTCGATCGTCTGGCCGTCTGCGCCGTCCCACACCAGCCGCAGCTTGCCGGGGCCGGGAATCAGCGTGTCGGTCGCGCGGTACTGGTCGCCGAAGGCGTGGCGGCCGACCACGATCGGATCGGTCCAGCCCGGGATTAGCCGGGGCACGTTCTGGATCACGATCGGCTCGCGGAAAACCACCCCGCCCAGAATGTTGCGGATGGTGCCGTTGGGGCTCTTCCACATCTTCTTCAGGCCGAATTCCTCGACCCGCGCCTCGTCGGGGGTGATCGTCGCGCACTTCACACCGACGCCGTACTGCCTGATCGCGTTGGCCGCATCGACGGTGATCCGGTCCTCGGTCTCGTCGCGCTTCTCGACGCCGAGGTCGTAGTACTTGAGGTCGATATCGAGGTAGGGCAGGATCAGCCGCTCGCGGATCCACTGCCAGATGATGCGGGTCATCTCGTCGCCGTCGATCTCGACGACCGGGTTCGCTACCTTGATCTTCGCCATTTCGGTCCTGCCATGCCTGAGGTTGCGCGCGCTTTAGCAGGGCGGGGCGGGGGTGCAAGCCGCCGCCCGACAGGCAAAAGGCGCCGCCTGAGCGACGCCTTTTCAGGCCCGGATGGTGGGCGCACCAAGGATTGAACTTGGGACCCCTACGATGTCAACATAGTGCTCTACCACTGAGCTATGCGCCCGCACCATCGGGAAGGCGGCCACTTAGCGAGGGCCGTTCCGCTCCGCAAGGGGTCAGAGCCGGGCCGCGGCCTCCGGATGGAACATCCGATCGACCTCGAGCACGAGGTCCTTCAGGTGAAAGGGTTTGGACAGCACTTTGGCGCGCGGCTGTTCGCGGCTGGCCTTCAGGGTGACCGCGGCGAACCCGGTGATGAACATCACCTTGGTCGCCGGGCTGACCTCGTTGCAGCGCTGGGCGAGCTCGATCCCGTCCATCTCGGGCATCACGATGTCCGACAGCAGCAGGTCGAACTGCTCCGATTCGAGCAGCGGCACCGCGGCTGTGCCGCGATCGACCGCGGCGACCTGGTAGCCGGCGTTCTCGAGCGCGCGCGCGAGATACGTGCGCATCGCCTCCTCGTCTTCGGCGAGGAGGATGCGGATCGGGGTGGGGTCGGTCATCCGCCCGCCTCTACCCGATCCCGCTTAAGAAATCTTTGGCGATCGGCGCTTCGGCCTGCTTTGACACAGCCCGCGCGATGATTACTGCTGGCCGGCGATGAGCGGGTCTATGACCGAGGGCGAGAGCGGCGGCACGATCCCGGGCACCGGGGCGGCCGCCTTTACCCTGCGGCGGCCCGCCGGCGCGCCGCTGCCGGTGCTGATCGCCGCGCCGCACGCAGGCCGGGCTTATGCGGCCGGGCTGCTCGCCGCGATGCGCGATGCGCCCTATGCCCAGCTGCGGCTGGAGGACCGCCACTGCGACGCACTGGCCGATGCGGTGGCCGCGCAGACCGGCGCCGTGCTGCTGGTGGCGCACGCCCCGCGCGCGATGGTCGATCTCAACCGCGCGCCCGACGACATGGACTGGTCGATGGTCGCCGAGGGCGCGAGTT
>JBHWTG010000033.1:0-5716 GCA_043427735.1 Tsuneonella sp.
TTTGTCCAGCCTCGACAAGAGCGCCAGGCGGCTCGATCGGCTGGTCGAGAACCTCGAGCGCACCGGGCTCGCGGCGGACGTCGTCGCCGCTGACGCGCTGACCTGGCAGCCGGCGCGCGCCTACGACGCGATCCTGCTCGACGCGCCGTGCACCGCCACCGGCACCTGCCGCCGGCATCCCGACGTCCTCCACCGCATCGGCCAGCGCCAGATCGCCGAGATGGCCGCATTGCAGGCCGCGCTGCTCGCCCGCGCGGCCGGCTGGCTCGCCCCCGGCGGCACGCTGGTCTACGCGACCTGCTCGCTCGAGCCCGAGGAAGGCGAGGAGCAAGCGGCGCGAGTGCCGCTGCCGCCGCTGCCGATCGCCGCCGCCGAGCTCCCCGCCGGACTCGCGCCCGCGCCACAAGGCTGGCTGCGCACCGACCCCTCGATGCTCGCCGAGCATGGCGGGCTCGACGGCTTCTTCGTCGCCCGCTGGCGCGTTCCGGATTGCTCCGAGGCAGTTCGTTAAGCGGGACGTTCGAGGATGGTCGGCCGCGACCTAGCCTGCCTGCTTGACCCAGCTCTCGCTCGTTCGATCGCACACCATCAGGTCCGGATAGGGCCGGCAAAGCACACCCGCTCGATCGGGCGCGCCGTCGAGCCAGTCGGTCCAGTCCTCGCGTCTGAGGATCACCGGCATCCGGTCGTGCACGTCGGCGACGTGAATGCACGCCTCGGTCATCACCATCGTGTAGGCCGGCCCCCATTCAGGTGTATCGCGCCAAAGGCCTGCGACTGCGAACACCTCCTGATCGGGCAGGGTGAACCAGGTGCGCGTCTTGGCTCCCTTCTCGCCTTCGGCCTCGGCAAACGCGGTGACCGGGATGAGACAGCGCCGTTCCTGAAACGCGTAGCGCCACATGAAGCTGTCGAGCTTGTCCGCGCGCGCATTGTTGACCGGTCGGGGCTTGAGCGGCTGGCCGCGTTTGCCCGTGAGCGCGAGCGGGAAGCCCCAGATCATCGTGCGCAGCTCCCCCCGGGCGACGACAAGGCCGGGGTAACCGGGATAGACCTCACCCATCCCCGCATTGCCGATGCTGCCGATCACGGCGCCGAACAGACGGGCGACATCCTGGCTGGGCTTGGTCAGGCGGTAGAGGTTGCACATCGGCGGACGCATAACAGCGGGCAGCGCGAAAGTCAGGCTGGGACGCGCGATCCGGACGGGGCCGCGAGCGCCCGGGCGGCCGCTCGTGCCAGCTACTCCCTCTCAGCCCGGTGTCGCCGCCGGAAACCTGCTTGCAGGTCGGGCTCGCCACCGTGCCGCCGATATCGTCGCTTTCGCCCTCGCTCGCGCCGACCACGTCCCGGCTCGCCGAGCATGGGGCTCGACGGCTTTTTCCTCGCCCGCTGGCGGCGCTGACATCCGCCCCTATCTAGAGCGCATGGCTACCGAGTCCTCGCCGCCCATGCCCGCGCTGTTCATCGGCCACGGCAGCCCGACCAACACGCTCGAGCGCAACCGCTACACCGACGGCTGGCGCGCGCTCGGGGCGAGCCTGCCGCGCCCGCGCGCGATCCTGGCGATTTCCGCCCACTGGTACTTCGGGGCGACCGCGGTCACCGCGATGGCGCGCCCGCGCACGATCCACGATTTCTACGGCTTCCCGCAGGAACTGTTCGACTTCGAGTATCCCGCGCCGGGCCTGCCCGAGCTCGCCGGCGAGATCGCCGAGGTGGTCAAGCCGCACTGGGTGGGGGCCGACCGCGACCAGTGGGGGCTCGACCACGGCACCTGGAGCGTGCTGGCGCACATGTTCCCGCGGGCCGAGGTGCCGGTGGTGCAGCTCTCGTTGAACGCGTTGCGGCCGCTCGACTATCATGTCGAGCTCGGCGCGGCGCTCGCCCCGCTGCGGACACGCGGGGTGCTGATCGTCGCCAGCGGCAACGTCGTGCACAACCTGAGGGCAATCGACTGGAGCAGGCCCGACGAGGGTTACGATTGGGCCGAACGCTTCGACGAGGCGGCGCGCGCCTTGCTCGCCGAAGCGCCGGCCGACGTGCTGCGGCTCGCCGAGCATCCCGACTACGCCAGCGCCGTGCCGACGCCCGATCATTTCATCCCGCTGCTCTATCTCGCCGGGCTCGCGCGCGCCGCGGGGACAGGCACCGAGGCAATCCTGCCCGGCTACGCCTATGGCGGGCTGTCGATGACCTGCCACGGGATCGACGCCCGATGCCCGGCCAGCGCGAGCGAAGCGCCCGCCGCGCCGATCCCGGCCGGCCTGCCGCCCGATCAGACCAACACCTAGGGTCTGGACCCTAGGCCTTCACCTTGCCCTGAAAGCTCTTCCTCAGCTTCATCAGCTTGGGCGGAATGGTGGCGAGGCAGTAGGGGTTGCGCTGGCCTTCGCCCTGCCAGTATTCCTGGTGATAGTCCTCCGCCGGATACCAATCGGCGGGCCCCTCGATCGTCGTCACCGCGGCCGCGCCGTGTTCGGCATTCCAGCGCTCGATCGCGGCCTCGGCCTCGGCCCGCTGGGCGTCGTCGGCGACGAAGATCGCGCTGCGGTATTGCGTGCCGATGTCGTTCCCCTGGCGGTTGAGCTGGGTCGGATCGTGGGTGCCGAGGAACACGTCGTAAAGCTCGCCGAGCGAGAGGACCGCCGGGTCGTAAGTCACCCGGATCGCCTCGGCATGGCCGGTGTCGCCGCCGCAGACCTGCTGGTAGGTCGGGTTGGCGACAGTCCCGCCGATATAGCCGCTTTCGACCTCGCTCACCCCGACCACGTCGCGGAACACCGCCTCGGTGCACCAGAAGCACCCGCCGGCGACGATTGCCTGTTCGCTCATCGACACATCTCCTTCGCGGCGGCAGATAGGGTCGCACATCGCGCTTGTCACCGACGCGCGGGCGGATAAGCTGCGCTGCGACCCACCAGGAGAGACCCATGCGCCGCCTTGCCCTTGCGACATTGACCTTGCTCGCGTTCGCCGCCTTGCCCGTGCCGGCCGCCGCGCAGGCCTCCGCGCAGCCTGCCGCGGCCACCCTCAAGATCGATCCCGCGCTGCTCGCCGCCGTCGCCGATCCCAGGCGCGAGGCCGACCGGGCGCGCGACCGCTGGCGCAAGCCGGCCGAGACGCTCGCGTTCTTCCAGGTCGAGCCGGGCATGAAGGTCGGCGAATATGCTCCCGGGGGCGAGTGGTATTCGCGGCTGCTCGGGCTCTACCTCGGCCCGCAGGGCAAGCTGGTGGGGCTGTACTTCGATCCGACTTCGGGCCCGTTCAACGAAACCAGCCAGAAGGGCATCCGCGACGGGGCGGCCAAGTATCCGGCCGATGTCGCCGCGGCCACCGGCCTCCCCGCGGAGCGCTTCGCCGGGATGACGCTCGAGGCGCTGCCCGACGCGGAGAAAGGCACGTTCGATCGCATCCTGGTGATGCGCATGATGCACAACCTGATGCGCTGGAACATCGCCGACCGCGAGATCAAGGCGATGCGCGAACTGCTCAAGGACGGCGGGATGCTGGGCATCGAGCAGCACCGCGCCCGGCCCGATGCGCCGTTCTCCTACGCCGACGGCAGCAAGGGCTATCTGCGCGAGTCCGACGTGATCAAGTTCATGGAAGTGCACGGCTTCGATTTCGTCGGCAGCGCCGACTACAACGCCAACCCCGCCGATCCCGCCAACCACGCCGAGGGCGTGTGGGAAATGCCCCCGGTGCTGCGCACCAAGCGCGAGGATCTGAAGGGCCTCGGCGAAAGCGACCGGATGACGCTGCTGTTC
Organism: Tsuneonella sp.; assembly: GCA_043427735.1. GTDB lineage: Bacteria > Pseudomonadota > Alphaproteobacteria > Sphingomonadales > Sphingomonadaceae > Tsuneonella. Next base: position 3,771 of record JBHWTG010000033.1, read on the forward strand.
CGCAAGCGGCCCTGACCTCGGGGAGGGGGCTCCGCCGGGGACATTCAACGGCGGTTCACTCTGTGGCGAAAATAAGGCACCCGGGGCCGCATCGTGCCGCCCGGGAGAGCCTGCCATGACCCGTCGCCCGCTGCTTGCCGCCGCCGCCCTGCCGCTCGCGCTCGCCGCGTGCGGCGAGGCCCCCGACGATCCGCGCGGGATCGACCGCGACGAGACGCTGCTGTCGGTCAGCGCCACGGGCCATGCCGAATCGCGGCCCGACAAGGCCGAGTTCCAGGCCGGGGTCGAGACCTGGGCCCGCTCGGCGCGCGAGGCGAGCACCGCCAACGCGCGCAAGATCGCCGAGATCGTCGAAGCGCTGAAGGCCAGCGGGGTGGCCGAGAAGGACATCCAGACCCGCGCGGTGACCGTCCAGCGGATCGACTACGGCGACCGTCGCGGCCAGTTCCAGGCGGCCAACGTGGTCAACGTCACGCTGCGCGACCCGCGCAAGGCGAGCGAGGCGGTGACCGCGGTGACCGAGGCGGGCGCCAACATCGTCTCGGGACCCAACCTGTCGATGACCGATCCCGAAGCGACCGCCAACCTCGCCTACGCCGACGCCTACAAGGCGGCCCGCAAGCGCGCCGAGGCTTACGCCAGGGCCGCCGGGATGGAGGTCGCCCGGGTGCTCTACATCCGCGATGCCGGCGGCAGCCAGGGCAACACCTACTTCCGCGCCGCCGACGCGACCGCGGTCGACATGGCTCGCCCGCAGGCCGAGCAGGGGCCCGTGCCCGTCGCCCCGCCGCCGCCGCCGATGGCGGCGCCGGGCAACCCGGGGGTGATGATCGGCACGACCCGCTCGGACGTGTTCATTCAGGTGGACTTCGCGCTGCGCGAAACCTAACTCGCGCGCCATGCCTTCGCGCACCGTCACCGTCGCCGCGCTCCAGCTCGACCTGTCCTCGCACGACGAGCGGGAGAACATCGCCGCGGTCTCGGCGCTGGTCGAGGAGGCGGCGGGCAAGGGCGCGCAGATCGTCTGCCCGCCCGAGCTGTTTTCGGGGCGCTACTTCTGCCAGGTCGAGGACGAGGCGCTGTTCGCGCTCGCGCGGCCGACCGCCGAGCACCCTTCGGTGGTGGCGATGCGGGCGCTCGCGGCCAGGCTCAAGGTGGCGATCCCGACGAGCTTTTTCGAGCGCGACGGGCATCACTACTACAACACGCTGGCGATGGTCGGCGCCGACGGCGAGATCCTCGGCACCTACCGCAAGAGCCACATCCCCGATGGGCCGGGCTACGAGGAGAAGTACTATTTCCGCCCGGGCAACGGGGGGTTCAAGGTGTGGGACCTCGATCTCGGCAATGGGGCCGTCACCCGGATCGGCGTCGGCGTGTGCTGGGACCAGTGGTATCCCGAATGCGCGCGGGTGATGGCGCTGATGGGCGCCGAGGTGCTGTTCTACCCCACCGCGATCGGCAGCGAGCCCTACGATGCCGAACTCGACACCAGCCGCATGTGGCGCCGGGCGATGATCGGTCACGCGGTGTCGAACTGCATGCCGGTGATCGCCGCCAACCGCATCGGCGAGGAGGATGGGGCGAAATTCTACGGCCACAGCTTCATCAGCGACGAATGGGGCGACTATGTTGCTGAATTCGACGCTCGCGAAAGCGGCGCAATTCATCACACGCTCGACCTCGACCGCGCGGCCAGGCACCGCGCCGGGATGGGGTTCTTCCGCGACCGCCGGCCCGAACTGTATGGCCGCATCTGCGAGGACATCTGACGCGGCCGCGCGCTCGCGCCACCTGATCGCGCTCGGCTCGAACCGGCGGCACCCCCGCCACGGCCCGCCGCGGCGGGTGCTCGCCGCGGCGCTCGCGGCAATGGAGAGCGCGGGGCTGGCGATCGAAGCGGCCTCGCCGGTAATCGAGAGCGCGCCGCTCGGCCCTTCGAGAGC
>JBHWTG010000034.1:0-3688 GCA_043427735.1 Tsuneonella sp.
AATGTGCCGCCGCCGCGGAGCCCGAGCCCGAGGCCCAACCGGCAATCGAGGACGATGCGGACGGCGAGCCCCAGGCCGCGACCACTCCGCTCGACGGCACGATCACCCGCCCCTCGCAGCTGCTCGACGCGGTGCTGGCCGCCGGGCGCAAGGGCTTGTCGATCAGCCGCTACAAGGGCCTTGGCGAGATGAACGCCGAGCAGCTGTGGGAGACCACGCTGGATCCCGAGAACCGCGCGCTCCTGCAGGTCAAGGTCGAGGACGCCGACGTGACCGACGAAATCTTTACCCGCCTGATGGGCGATGTCGTCGAGCCGCGTCGAGAATTCATCCAGGAGAATGCGCTCAACGTGGCGAATCTCGACGTCTAGCTGCTGCGCTGCGACTGGCTGCTCGTCGCGGTCCGCTCCCGGGCCGGCGGTTCGTTCACCAGCTCCTCGAACAGCGCTTCGTAATGGACCAGCGCCTGGCGCAGGTCCTCGGTGGTGGCCCGGCCTTCGCGCTGCTTACGGGCAAGCTCGCGGCCGGCGCGGTAGTGCCGCGCGACCTCGCCGTGATCGACCGTCAGGCTTTCGTAGCGCGCGTCGAAATCGTCCACCGGATAGCCGCGCGCGTTCATCACCCCGCTGATCACCCGATCTGCGTCACTCACGGTGGCGGCGGGGTCGTCGACGAAGCGGGCCTTCGCGGCGTGCCATTTATCGCCGAAGCGCTGGCGCTCGGCGGGGGTCAGCGGGCGGATGGAGAGCGCGGCGACGCGCTTCTCCCGCACGAGCAGCGCGTGCTCGGCCTTCCCGCGGCCGCCCATCGTGGCCCGCGTGCGCTCGTACTCCTCGGCGCCGAAGCGGTCGCGCAGCGCGGCCGTGCGGCGGGCCCGGTAGAGCCACCATAGCAACAATGCGGCGACGAAGATCAAAGCGAGGATGGCGATGAGAGCCAACTGGTCGAGCTGCATGGCGGACTCCTGCGGCCCTCCCGCCGATACCTGCCCCGAACGGCCGCAATGGCGACGGAGTTCCCCGCACCCGCTTGAAAAGCGATGCCAATTTTTTACTCTTGTGAGCGGCCTTCGGGTGCGGCAACCCCGCGCGCATGCACCGCTCGCTCCTCGCCCTGCCGCTCGCCCTGAGCCTCGCCGCCTGCGCCACCGTTCCTGCCGCGCCGCCCGCGCCCGTCACCGTGCGGGTGATCGGGTTCAACGATTTCCACGGCAATCTCGAGCCGATCAAGCGGCCGATCGCAGTGGAAGACGGCGCGGGCGGGCGGCAGGAGCTCCACGCCGGCGGCGCGGCCTGGTTCGCCAGCGCCGTCGCCAGGCTGCGCGCGCAGAACGAGCACAGCCTCGTGATCGGCGCGGGCGACCTCGTCAGCGCGAGCCCGCTGGTCAGCTCGTTGTTCCTCGACGAGCCCACCGTCGGGGTGATGAACCGCGCGCGGATCGACTTCACCAGCGTGGGCAACCACGAGTTCGACCGCGGGTGGCGCGAGCTCAAGCGGCTGCGCGAAGGCGGCTGCGAGAAGTTCACCCTGCGCGATCCGTGCGCCGTGGAGCCGGACTACAAGGGCAGCGACTATCCAATGCTGGCCGCGAACGTGCGCATGCCCGACGGCAGCACGCTGTTCCCGGGCTACGGCATCAGGCGCTTCGGGCGCGGACGCGATGCGATCGCGGTGGGGGTCATCGGCCTGACGCTCAAGGGCACTGCGCAGATCGTGTCGCCCGGCGGGATCGAGGGGCTGTCGTTCGAGGACGAAGCCGATTCGATCAACGCGCTGGTGCCGAGGGTGCTCGCCGAGGGCGCCGACGCGGTGATCGTGGCGATCCACCAGGGCCTCGTGCCCGAGCCGGGGACCAGCTTCACCGGCTGCGGAGCGATCGCCGGCGACCTTCGGACCATCCTCGAGCGGCTCGATCCGCGGGTCGATCTGGTGATCTCCGGCCACACCCACCGCTCGTACGTGTGCGATTTCGCGGCGGTCGACCCCGCGCGGCGGTTCACCGTGACCAGCGCCGGATACGGCGGAACGATGCTGACCGACATCGCGCTAGCGATCGACCCGCGCGCGGGCGACGTCACCGCGGTCGCCGCGCGCAACGTGCCCGTGCAGAGCGCGGGCCCCGAGGCGGGCGAAGGGCGCCCGATCAACCCGGCGTTCGAGACCTTCGCGCCCGACCCCGCCGTCGCCGCTTACGTCGCACGCTATGCCGCCGCGGCGGCCGAAGTCGCCAATCGCCCGGTCGGGCGCCTCTCGGCGACCGCGCTGCGCGGCAAGCCCGAAAGCGCGCTCGGCAACCTTGTCGCCGACGCGCAGCTTGCGGCGACGCGCAGTGCCGGGGCGGTGGTCGCGTTCATGAACCCGGGCGGAGTGCGCACGGATCTGATCGCGCGCGAGGGCGGCACGGTGACGTTCGGGGATATCTACGCGGTCCAGCCGTTTGGCAACGAGCTGGTCACCAGGACCTACACCGGCGCGCAGATCCTGCGGATTCTCGAGGAACAGTTCGCCAACCCCAACGACTGGAACATTCTCGCGGTCAGCCAGGGCTTCACGATGACGCTCGATCCCGCCCGGCCGGCCGGGCAGCGGGTCGTCGCCGCCGCGCTCGACGGCGCGCCGATCGATCCGGCGGCGCGCTACCGCGTCACGCTGAACAACTTCATCGGCGCCGGGGGTGACGGCTTTACCACCTTCAAGGAGGGGACCGAGGCGGTGGTGGGCCCGCTCGATCTCGATTCGATGGAAGCGTACCTGCGTGCGGTGCCCGTGGTGCAGGTGCCCGCCACCGGGCGGGTTACGCTGATCGGCGGCAGCTAGGCGGCGCGCAGGCCACGGACCCCGCGCGCGCCACGATCGGCGGCGCTGAGCCCGGCGAACAGCGTGTCGACGATACTCCCGAGCTTCTCCTCGCTGAGCCGGTGATCCATGTAGGTCAGGATATCGGCCATCGTGTAGGGCAGTACCATCTGGTTGATGAGGCTCAGCGCGTCGTCGATCGCCAGCCCCTCGAACGCGCCGTCGGCCTGCGCCTGGGCGATCAGCTCGCACAAGTAGTGATCGGCGAGGTCGACGTAGCTGCGCACCCGCTCGAAGTGCGCCGCGCCGAGCTCGCAATAGACCTTGAACGCCGCCGGGTCGGCGCGGTAGCGCTCGCGCTGCAAGCGGAACCGGCGGGCGAAGAATTCGAACATCTTGCGGTTGGGCGGCAGATCGCTGGCGACGACCTCCTCCATGATCGCGACATGATCGGCGAACCACTGTTCGACCACCGCGTCGAACAGATCGATCTCCTCGGGAAACAGCGTCTCGATCCGTGCGCGCGGCACGTTGGCTGCCGCGGCGAGCGCCGTCCGGGTAACCTCGTCCCCACGCTCCTCGATCAGGCGCATCGCCAGCCGCACGAGGCGCATCCGCTCGCCGTCGGGCTGCTTGCCGGCATCGTTCATGATTCGCTCCCGTCGGCCTGTCGCGCGCAATCTAGGGGGCGGGGCGGGCGGCGTGAAGGGGCCGCGTGGCCCTGCCCCGGCGAGCGGAAGGCTCGCGCTGCCCCTCAGGGCCGGAAGCGTATTCCCGTCATGCGCTCCGTCTCGGCCCACAAGCGTTCGGCCAGCGCCTCGTCGCGCACGTGCGGATGGACGCCGCCCGCGCGGTTCGCGGGAGTGGCGGGCAGCGCGACCTCGCAGTCCTC
>JBHWTG010000035.1:0-6784 GCA_043427735.1 Tsuneonella sp.
GCGCCGACGACCATGAACGGGCGCCCCTGCGGGTCCCAGACCACCATCGGCGCCATCGAGCTCCTCGGCCGCTTGCGCCCCTCGACCCGATTGGCCACCGGCCGCCCGTCGATTTCGGGGGTGCGGCTGAAATCGGTCAGCTCGTTGTTGAGGTAGAACCCGTGCGCCATCAGCCCGGAGCCGAACCCGCTCTCGATGGTCGAGGTGTAGGCGACCATCGTCCCGCTGCCATCGGTGGCGGAGAAATGCGAGGTGCCGCTCTCTACCGGCTCGTCGCCGTCCGCAAGCGCGGTCTTCGCACCGGCCGGAACGCCCGGCTCGACCCTGGCCGCGGCACGCGCCGGATCGATCAATCGCGAGCGCCGCGCGAGATAGTCCGGATCGATCAGTCCGGCGGCCGGCACGGCGACGAAATCGGGATCCCCGATGTAGAGCTCGCGGTCGGCGTAGGCGAGCTTCTGCGCCTCGAGGAACAAGTGCCAGGTGGCGGGATTCTCGGCCCCCAACGACTTGAGGTCGAATCGCTCGAGCATTCCCAGAATCTGCAGCACCGCGATCCCGCCCGAGCTCGGCGGGCCCATCCCGCACAGGCGATACCCGCGATAGGTGCCGCAGACCGGCGGGCGCTGCTTGGCTTCGTAGGCGGCGACATCGGCCGCGGTCATCGCGCCCGGCTTGGGAGTCGCGGCGGCGACCGTCGCGGCGAGCGCGGCGGCGCGCGGGCCGCGATAGAACGCCTCGGGCCCCGCGGCTGCGACCGCCTCGAAAGTCCGCGCGAGCGGTTCGTTCGTGATCAGCGTGCCGACCGGCAGCGGGTTGCCCGCCGCATCGTAGTACAGCGCGCGCGCCTCGGCGGTCCACGCCGCGCGGTCCTTGGTTCCGGCGAGCGCGCCGTGCAGCCGCTGGTTCATCGCGAACCCGCCGCGCGCCAGCTTCACCGCCGGGGCGAACAGCGCCGCCCAGGCAAGCTTGCCGTGCGCGGCGTGCGCCCTGGCGGCGAGCGCGACATTGCCCGGCACGCCGACGCTGAGCCCGCTCTTCACCGATTGGCCGAACGGCGGCAGCGTGCCGTCCGCGGCGTAGAACCAGGTGCCGGTGGCGCCGGCGGGGGCCGTCTCGCGGCCGTCGTAGCTTGTCACCGCGCCGCCGGGCTCGCCGCGCACCATGAACCCGCCGCCGCCGATCCCCGAGCTCTGCGGCTCGACCACGGTCAGCGCGAGCATCACCGCGATCGCCGCGTCGGTGGCGTTGCCGCCCTGGCGCAGCATCGCGAGGCCCGCTTGCTCGGCGCGCGGATCGGCCGCGCTGACGTTGCCTTCCGCGAGCGCCGCCGGGGGGGCGGCGATGCGCATGCCGGCGGACGGGGATTGCAGAGTCGCGCACGCCGCGAGCAGCGGCAGCATGGCGAATGAGGCGATGAAACGGCGCAGCATGACCGTGTCGCTACTCGCTCCCGACTGCGTCGGCAATCGAGCCGAACCCGTCCCGGCGCATCAATTTCTCCAACCCGCGCGCGATCCGTCGGGCAAGGCCGGGCCCTTCGTAGACCAGCGCGCTGTAGAGCTGCACCAGGCTCGCCCCGGCGCGAATCCGCGCCCAGGCGTCCTCGGCGCTGGCGATGCCCCCGACCCCGATCAGCGGCAGCGCGCCGCCGCTTGCCGCGCGGAACCGCCGCAACTGCGCGACCGCCAGATCGCGCAGCGGCGCGCCCGACAGTCCGCCCGATTCGCCCGCGTGGCGCGAGCGCAGCGGCGGGCGCGAGACGGTGGTGTTGGCGACGATCAGCCCGGCGATCCCGTGGTCGAGCGCGGCGCGCACGATCCGCTCATGGTCGCCTTCCGCCAGGTCTGGAGCGACCTTCAGAAACACCGGCGGCGTCGCCGGGCTGCGCGCGTCCGCGATCGCCCCGAGCAGCGCTGCGAGCTCGCCCTCGCGCTGGAGATCGCGCAGGCCCGGCGTGTTGGGCGAGCTGACGTTGACCGCGAGGTAATCGGCCAGCGGCGCGAACGTTTCGATTCCGGCCAGGTAGTCGGCGATCCGGTCGGGCGAATCCTTGTTCGCGCCGACGTTCACGCCGATCACCCCGCGACGCGTGCGGCGGGCGAGGCGATCGCGGGCGGCTTCGGCCCCGCGGTTGTTGAACCCCATGCGGTTGATCACCGCCCGGTCCTCGGCCAGGCGGAACAGCCGCGGGCGCGGGTTGCCGGCCTGCGGCCGCGGAGTGAGCGAGCCGACCTCGACGAACCCGAAGCCGAGGCCGAGCATCGCATCGGGCGCCTCGGCGTCCTTGTCGAACCCGGCGGCCAGCCCGACCGGGTTGGCGAATCGCAGGCCGGCGACCTCGGTCGCCAGCGCGCCCGGCGCGAGGGGCGACAGCGCCGGCGCGGCCCTCAGCGCGGCGATCGTCAGCCGGTGCGCGCGCTCCGGGTCGAGCGCGTGCATCGCGGGCAGGAGCAGGCGGAAAAGCATCGGCCCGAGGGCTATGCAAGGCGTCGCGGCGGTTGTCGAGCCGCCGCGACTCGCGCTGAAAATAGTCCACTTTTGCTGCCATTTTCACGATTTTTTCACGCTGCTCGCGCGCTCGGCGTCGCTTTCATACAATCAGGGGAGAACGAACTGGCTTAGATCGGCGCTTGCGACCCGAAGGGCTCGGAGCTTTCATCGGCAACGAGTTCCTCCACTCAAAGGGCGGTCCCGGCTTCGGCTGGGGCCGCCTTTTTTTTCCCCTTTCGCCGAGGTTGAAAGCATCCGCGCGAGGGCCTAGGTGAATTCGGAACGAATCGCTCCGAATTATGCGCCTGTCGAATCTCGCCGATTACGCCGTCGTCACGATGAGCGCCGCCGCCCGCCATTGCGGCGGGGCGCGGACGAGCGCGGCCGCGCTTGCGGCGGAGACCGGGCTCCCCGCGCCGACCGTCGCCAAGCTGGTCAGCCGGCTGGTTGCCGCGGGGCTGCTGCGCTCGGCGCGCGGAGCGCGGGGCGGGCTGCAGCTCGCCCGCCCGGCCGCGGCGATCACCCTCGCGGACATCGTCGAGGCAGTCGAAGGCCCGATCGCGCTCGCCGCCTGCGAGCACGGCGAGTGCGGCGCCGCGGGTTGCTGCATGGTCCGCCGGCACTGGCCGCTGGTCAATGCCACGCTGCGCGGCGCGCTGGCGGGTATCCCGCTCACGCGGCTTTCGGCCGAAACGGTGGCGTTATGATTGTCTCACGCGAAGACGCGAAGATGGCGGCGCTGCGCCGCAGGCCTTCGATGACATGTGCGGGCATTGGGGGGAAGGTGCGGCTTCGCCGCGGACGCAAGATCTTCGCGTCTTTGCGTGATCCGAAGTTTCTCGAGGCCGGCGTATGAGCGAGGGCGTCGCTCTTCAGGACCAGGCCGCCCGCGAGGCGGCCGCCCGCGCCGCGGACTACGAGCACGGCTGGTCGAGCGAGATCGACACCGAGTTCGCGCCCAAGGGCCTTTCGGAAGACACCGTCCGCTTCATCAGCGCCAGGAAGAACGAGCCCGAGTGGATGCTCGACTGGCGGCTGAAGGCGTTCCGCCAGTGGCTGACGATGCGCGAGCCCGACTGGGCCAAGCTCGGCTATCCGCCGATCGACTACCAGGACGCCTATTACTACGCCGCGCCGAAAAAGAAGCCGACGCTGGGATCGCTCGACGAAGTCGATCCGGAAATCCTGCGGGTGTACGAGAAGCTCGGTATCCCGATCGAGGAGCAGAAGGTGCTCGCCGGGGTCGAAGGCGCGCGCAAGGTCGCGGTCGACGCGGTGTTCGATTCGGTCAGCGTGGCGACCACCTTTCGCGCCGAGCTCGAGCGTGCCGGGGTGATCTTCCGCTCGATCAGCGAGGCGATTCGCGAGTATCCCGATCTGGTGAAGACGTGGCTCGGCAAAGTCGTGCCGCAGCGCGACAACTACTTCGCTTGCCTCAACAGCGCGGTCTTTTCGGACGGGACCTTCGTGTACATCCCCGAGGGGGTGCGCTGCCCGATGGAGCTCAGCACCTATTTCCGCATCAATGCGGAGAACACCGGCCAGTTCGAGCGCACGCTGATCGTCGCCGAGAAGGGCAGCTACGTCAGCTATCTCGAAGGCTGCACCGCGCCGATGCGCGACGAGAACCAGCTCCACGCCGCGGTGGTCGAACTGGTCGCGATGGACGACGCCGAGATCAAGTACTCGACCGTGCAGAACTGGTACCCGGGGAATGCCGAGGGCGTCGGCGGGATCTACAACTTCGTCACCAAGCGCGGGCTTTGCGCGGGCAAGCGGTCGAAGATTTCCTGGACCCAGGTCGAGACCGGCAGCGCGGTGACCTGGAAGTATCCGAGCTGCGTGCTCAACGGCGAGGGCAGCGTCGGCGAGTTCTACTCGGTCGCGGTGACCAACAACCACCAGCAGGCCGACACCGGGACCAAGATGATCCACAACGGCGCCAACACCCGCTCGACGATCATCTCCAAGGGCATCAGCGCGGGCAAGTCGAACAACACCTACCGCGGCCTCGTCCGCGTCGGCCCGAACGCGGAGAACGCGCGCAATTTCACCCAGTGCGATTCGCTGCTGCTCGGGCAGGAGTGCGGCGCGCACACCGTGCCCTACATCGAGGTCAGGAACCCCACCGCGCAGATCGAGCACGAGGCGACCACCAGCAAGATCAGCGACGACCAGCTGTTCTACGCGATGCAGCGCGGCCTCGGCGCGGAGGAAGCGGTGGCGCTGATCGTCAACGGCTTCGCGCGCGAGGTGATGAAGCAGCTGCCGATGGAGTTCGCGGTCGAGGCGCAGAAGCTGCTGGCGATTAGTTTGGAAGGAAGTGTTGGGTGATGGGGTTTTTCGACAACATCGGCAAAATGATCGACCGTTACGGTCGCAGCCGGACCGGACGAGGGCCGAAGGTAAAGAGTGGCCCCAGCAAGGGCCTCACAAGGGCGCGCAACAAGAATGGACGATGGGGCGCCTCCCACAAGGGGAAGTAGGCGCCGGAGAAATGCAAAGTTGGAGCGTATCTTGAAGATTGCGGTCAAAAAAGGAGACATCGTCGATGTCGACCTCTCCGGCGCTGTCGGTGTCGAGAAGCAAAACGATGCCAAATCGGGCGGACGGCCCTGTGTCGTTATCCAAAACAATGTAGGCAATAAGTTTTCACCTATGACAATTGTCGCCCCGCTCACCGACACGCGTCAAAATAAGCTGCTTCCTGTCCAGGTTGAAGTGACAGCAGCCGAGCTTGGTTTTGCGGGTTCTAAGGACTCGGTGGTCGAATGCGGTCACATACGCACGATTGATGGCGATGCCCGAGTCAGAGCGCATCTCGGGTCCGTGCATCCTGATGCATTGGCACGCATAGACCAAGCCCTTGCCGTCAGTCTCGGCCTGACATGACTACCCGCAAGACCCTCCAGCTCCGCTCGCCCGACGAGACCGCCGACGCCGCGCCGGCGATCAAGAAAAAGGGCCGCGGGTGGGAAATCTCGGAGAAGCGGCTCGACGCGCTGCACGACCGGGCGCGCGAGATGCGGCGGCATTCGAGCCCGGCGCACAAGGCGCTTGCCGAGCGGTTCGCCAAGGCGGACCTCGGGCGGTGGAAGTTCACCCGCCACGCGGTGATCGGTTCGGCGATCGTCGACTTCGGCAGCCCCACGCTCGGCATGGCGATTTCGCTCGACGAGGAGGGCGCCGACCCCGCGCTCGCCACGCGGCGCGACAAGAGCCTCGAGGCGGTCGGCATCCGGGTGATGCGGATCAAGGCCGCCGACGTGCTCGCGGACATGGATGCGGTGCTCGCGCGGATCACCGCCGGCATGAAGATGCGCATCGCCGACAAGAAGAGCAAAGCCCGCGAGCACGCCGAGGCGAACCCGCGGCAGAGCTATTCGCGGCCGACCAGGGGAGAGCGCGCATGATGGGCCGAACGATCATCCTCTCGCTGGCGTCGACGCTCGCGGTATCGTCCGCCCCGCCGGTCGATCCGAGCGGCGAGCGCACGACCCACGCCGACCGCCGCCTGCGCGCCTGCCTTTCCGCCAGCGCCGGCGACGGGCACACGGCGCTCGAGACGGCCATCCTCGCCGCGCGGGCGGCCTGCAAGTCGCAGATCGACACAGTGCGCGACGCGCGCATCCTCGCCGCCACCGCCGGGCTCGAGCCCGCTGCCGTGCCCGTCGTCGAGCGCCGGGTGACGCGCCAGCTCGATGCCGAGATTGCCCGTGCGGTCGCCACCTTTGCCGGATTGCCCCCGCCCAACACGCAAGGCCCCGATGCTCAAGATCGATAACCTCCACGCCACCGTCGGCGAGACCCCCATACTGGGCGGCCTGACCCTCGAGGTCGGCGCCGGCGAGGTGCACGCGATCATGGGCCCCAACGGCGCGGGCAAATCGACCCTCGCCTACGTGCTCGGCGGGCGCCCGGGGTACGAGGTGACGGGGGGCTCCATCACCTTCACCCCGCCTCGTCGGCCCGGGCTTGATCCGGGCCCGAGCTTGTCTTCTGCGCTGCCCTCGCCGGAAGGCAGCCTAGCCCCGGATCAAGCCCGGGGCGACGATGAGGGGATTGTTGGGAGCGAGATCGACTTGTTGAGCCTCGCCCCCCACGAGCGCGCGGCGGCGGGGCTGTTCCTCGGCTTCCAGTATCCGGTCGAGATTCCCGGCGTCTCGAACGTCCAGTTCCTGCGCGAGGCGCTCAATGCGCAGCGCAAGGCGCGGGAGGAGGAGCCGCTGTCGGGCGGCGAGTTCCTCAAGCTTGCGCGCGAGAAGGCGGCGCTGCTGAAGCTCGATCCCGA
>JBHWTG010000036.1:0-2689 GCA_043427735.1 Tsuneonella sp.
ACAGTATCGCCCCTTCCCCTGGCGGGTGCCGACCACCCGGCTCGAGTTCGCGCTGGGCATCGAGCGAACGCGGGTGACCGCGACGCTGGCGGTCGAACCCAATTCCGCGGCCCAGCCGGCAGCGGAAATCCGCCTTGCCGGGGACGGGATCGAGCCGCTGACGGTCGAGGTCGACGGCCAGGGCGCCAACTCGTGGCGGATGGAGGGGCCCGACCTCGTCGTCCCGCTCGCCCCCGGCGCGCACGAGCTGCGCATCGTGACCGAGGTGAACCCCGCGGCCAACTCGCAGCTGATGGGGCTTTACGCCTCGAACGGGATGCTCTGCACCCAGTGCGAGGCCGAGGGCTTCCGCCGGATCGCGTTCTTCCCCGACCGGCCCGATGTGCTCAGCACCTATACGGTGCGCATGGAAGGGCCCCGCGCGCAGTTCCCGGTGCTGCTGTCGAACGGCAACCGGGTTGCCCGGGGCGAAGGCAATGGCGACCACCACTGGGCCGAATGGCACGATCCGTGGCCCAAGCCGAGCTACCTGTTCGCGCTCGTCGCCGGCGATCTTGTCGCGCGGCGCGATCGCTTCACCACGATGAGCGGCCGCGAGGTCGAGCTGGCGATCTGGGTGCGCGCCGAAGACCTCGAGCGCACCAGCCATGCCATGGCATCGCTCATCAAATCGATGAAATGGGACGAGGAGGTGTTCGGCCGCGAGTACGATCTTGATGAATTCAACATCGTCGCGGTGTCGGATTTCAACATGGGGGCGATGGAGAACAAGGGTCTCAACGTCTTCAACACCAAGTACGTCCTCGCCGATCCGGACACCGCCACCGATGGCGATTACGACGCGATCGAGGGGGTGATCGCGCACGAGTATTTCCACAACTGGTCGGGCAACCGGGTGACCTGCCGCGACTGGTTCCAGCTTTCCCTGAAGGAAGGTTTCACCGTGCTGCGCGACCAGTTGTTCAGCGAGGACATGCAGGGCGCCGCGGTCAAGCGGATCGAGGACGTGCGGCTGTTGAGGAGCGTCCAGTTCCCCGAGGATTCGGGGCCGCTGGCGCACCCGATCCGGCCGGATTCGTTCCGCGAGATCAGCAACTTCTACACCTCGACGATCTACAACAAGGGCGCCGAGGTGATCCGCATGATGCGCACGATGGCCGGGCCCGAGCGCTTCCGCCGGGGCACCGACCTCTACTTCGCGCGGCACGATGGCGAGGCCGCGACCTGCGAGGATTTCGTGCGCGCGATCGAGGAGGGCGCGGGGCTCGACCTCGAGCACTTCCGGCTGTGGTATTCGCAGGCCGGCACGCCCAGGGTCCAGGCCGAGCTGTCGCACGCGGGGCAAACCGCCACGCTGACCTTGCGCCAGACGGTGCCGCCGACGCCGGGCCAGCCCAACAAGCAGCCGATGCCGATCCCGTTGCGGCTCGCGCTGTTCGACCGCGCGAGCGGCCGGCACCGGGGCGAGGAGCTGGTGGTGCTCGACCGCGCGGAAACCACGCTGTCCTTCGCCGGGTTCGCCGACAAGCCGGTGCTGTCGATCAACCGCGGCTTTTCCGCGCCGGTAGCGATCGAGCGCGAGGTGTCGGCCGAGGACCTCGTGTTCCTCGCCGCGCATGACGACGACGCCTTCGCGCGTTACGAGGCGATGCAGGAGCTTATCGTCGGGCACCTTGTCGCCGCGGTCGGCGGCGGACTGGCGGACGCCGAGCGCGACGCCGCGCGGCAGGCCATCGGCGGGGCATTGCGCGCGGTCGTCACCGATCCGGCGCTCGACGACAGCATGCGCGGCGAGCTGATGATCCTGCCGAGCCAGACCTATATCGCCGAAGCGTTGCTGGTCGCCGACCCGGCGGCGATCCACGCGGAGCGCGAAGCACTGAAACAGTGGCTCGGTTCCACCTTGCGCGGCGAGCTTGAAGCGCTTCATTCGCACGCGTCCGCACGCTCGGACGGCATGGATGCCGCCGCCCGCGGCGCGCGCAAGGTCAAGACGCAGGCGCTGGTGTTCCTCGCCGCCGGCGATCCCGGGCAGGCCGCCGAGCTCGCCGCCGCGCAGTACGACGCGGCGGGCACGATGACCGATCGCCAGGGGGCGCTGATGGTGCTCGCGGGGCTCGCCGCCCCCGAACGCACGCACAAGCTGCTCGATTTCTACCACCGCTACCGCGGCAATCCGCTGGTGATCGACAAGTGGTTCAGCCTCCAGGCGGGCTCGCTTCACCCGCACGCCCTCGAGCACGTCAAGGCGCTGGCGAACCATCCCGATTTCACGCTCAAGAACCCCAACCGGGTGCGCAGCCTGTACATGGCGTTTGCTGGAAACCCGCACGCCTTTCACGAGGCGAGCGGAGAAGGCTACCGGATGATCGCCGACCTCATCCTCGCGCTCGATCCGCTCAATCCGCAGACCGCCGCGCGGTTCGTCCCCCCGCTCGGGCGCTGGCGGCGGATCGAGCCCGGACGCGCGGCGCTGATGCGGGGGCAACTCGAGCGGATCGCCGCCCGCCCCGGGCTGTCGCGCGACACCTTCGAGCAGGTTACCCGAAGCCTTGGTTGAGGCGCTCAAGGCGGCCGCGCTGGAGGGGGTTCCGCACGGCTTCATGACCCGCCGGGGCGGGGTCTCGCGGTCGCCGGTCGCCGGCCTCAACTGCGGCTTCGGCGCGGGCGACGATCCCATCGCGGTCGC
>JBHWTG010000037.1:0-8118 GCA_043427735.1 Tsuneonella sp.
TAAGTTGGACATCACCCAGGCCGGGCTGCGGCTGCAGGCCGCGCGCACCCAGGTCAACTATTCCGACGCCGGCGCCCTGCGCATCCAGCGCATCACCGCCACCGGCGGAGTGACCGTGACCCGTGGCAACGAGCGCGCCGCCGGCGAGGTGGCGGTGTACGATTTCAACCGCCGGGTGATCACCATGGCCGGCAACGTCCGCCTCAACCGCGGCGGCGATACGCTCAACGGCGGGCGGCTGGTGATCGACCTCAGGAGCGGCATCTCGAGCGTCGACGGGCGCGCGGGCGGTTCCTCGTCGGTCACCGGGACCGTCAGCGGCAGCGGCAACGGCCGCGTGAGCGGCACGTTCAGCGTCCCGCAGAACTGACCCGCTGGCGTCGGCCGCGGCCGGCGATCCCAGCGAGCGCCTGAGCGAGCAGCACGTCGCTCGCCGGGCTGTTGGCGAGCAGCGCCTGGTGGAGCTCGACCAGCCGCGCCACCAGCCGCTCGAGCCTAGCCCCGCGCCAACGCTCGAGCTGCTCGGCGACGTCGTCGCGTTCCTTCCAGAACACCCGGCGCGCTTTGACCTCGGCCTCGATGGCATCCCTGACCCGCCCGCCTCGGCCCATCCGCGCGTTGATCTCGGCGAGCTGCGCGGTGCGCCGCTCGAACGCGAGCACCAGCCCGACCGGGCTCAGCGAGAGCTCGCGCATCCGCGCAAGCTCGCCCGCGAGCCGCTCGGTCCGGCCCCCGAGCACCGCGTTGACCAGCGGCATGAACCCGTCGTCCTCGGTCCGCGCGCCGATCGCGTCGAGCGCTTGCGCATCGGGCGTGACGGGGGCCGCCGGACTGGCGTCGAGGTAGAGCGCCAGCTTCTCGACCTCGCTCCGGGCCAGCCGCACGTCCATCCCCGCCGCGCGCGCGATTCGCTCGGCGATCGCGCCCGACATCTTGAGCCCACACTCCTCGCCCATCGTGCGGATCGTCTCGCGCAGCTGGTTGAGGTCGGGCGGATAGAACATCGCCACCAGCGCGTCGCCGCGCGGCTCGAGCAGCTTGGCGGTGCGCGACTTGTCGGTCGCGGCGGTGGCGACCACGAGCACCGGGCACGGCTCGCCCTCGCCCGCGTCGATCGCAGCGAGGTGATTGGCGAGCGCGTCGTGCGCGTCGTCGCCACTCGCCCGGACCACGATGTGCCGCGCACCGGCGAACAGCGACGCCTGGCGCGCTTCGTCGGCAAGTTGGACCGGGTCGCGTCGCAGATCGCCGCCCGCCAGCTCGATGCGCTCCCCGGCTTCGGGCAGCATCGCTGCGATTCGCTGAGCGGCGGCCGCCGCGCCGGCTTCGTCGGGACCGCAAAAGAAGAAGGTCATGCACGCGCGCACGGCGCGCGGGGCGACCGCGGTGAAATCCTTCTGCGTCGCCTTCATCGAGGCGCCGTCACTCGCGGGCGCGCAGCGTCAGCGCGATCCGCGTGGCGATCTGTGCGGCGAGCTCGCGCGCGAGATTCTCGAGCGCGGTCTGCTCGGCGGCGATTGTCGCGTATTCGCTCGAGACCACGTCGATCCCCGCGTCGGATCCGGCGGTTGCGTCGACAAGAATATCCCCGTCCGACAGGTCGACCAGCTGATAGCGCGCGCGCAGCGTGCGGCGCTCACGGCCGACGGTATCGTCGCTGAGCACCCCGAGCCCCTCGAGCCGGTCGTCGAGTCGCACATCGAGGCGGTAGCGCGCCGCCGTCTGCCCGCCCGCGCCGAGCCGGTCGGTCAGCGCGTTGCGGACCAGCCAGCCGGCCTGCCCCTCGATCGCCGGAACCTCGACCGCGGCGAGCTCGCGCCCGACCACCCCCGCGGCGCCGCCGGAATACATCGGCTGCAGCCCGCACCCGGCAAGGGCGCCGAGCGCCGCGAGGGCCGCAAAGCGCCTCATGCGACGATGTTCACCAGCCGGTCGGGCACCACGATCACCTTGCGCACCTGGGCTCCATCGAGCGAACGCTGGACTTTGTCGCTGGCGAGCGCAAGCGCCTCGAGCTCGGCGTCGGCGAGGCCCCGGGCGACGGTCAGCGTATCGCGCAGCTTGCCCCTGACCTGCACCGCCACCGTGACCCGGTCCTCGACCAGCAGCGCCGGATCGACCGCCGGCCAGGCCGACTCGGCGACCAGGCCCGGCTGCCCGAGCATCGACCAAGCCTCTTCCGCCAGGTGCGGCATCATCGGCGCGACGAGCTGGACAAGGGTCTGGATCGCCTCGCCGCGCGTCGCCGAGGGCGCGGCCTTTTCGACCGCGCTGGTGAGCTCGTAGATTCGCGCGACCGCTTTGTTGAACGCCAGCGCCTCGATATCGCGCGCAACGGCGTCGACGGTGCGGTGGACCTGCCTATGAAGCGCTTCGTCGGCGCCTTCATATGTATGAACTGCCTGTCCGAACAGGCGCCACAACCGTTGCACGAACCGCGAGCAGCCCTCGATCCCGGCCTCGGACCACGGCAGGTCGCGTTCGGGCGGACTGTCGGACAGCATGAACCAGCGCACCGCGTCGGCTCCGAAACGGTCGATGATCGCGTCGGGATCGACGACGTTCTTCTTCGACTTCGACATCTTGACGACCTTGCCGACCGTCACCGGCGAGCCATCGCTCCTGAGCGTCGCGCCGGACGCGCTGCGCTCGACCTCATCAGGGCCGAACCACACCTCGCGTCCGTCGACCTGGCGCGAATAAGTCTCGTGCGTGACCATTCCTTGCGTGAATAGCGAGGCGAACGGCTCGGCGAAATCGAGCATCCCGATGTGCTGCAGCGCGCGGGTCCAGAAGCGGGCGTAGAGCAAGTGCAGGATCGCGTGCTCAATCCCGCCGATGTACTGCTCGACCGGCAGCCATTTGGCCACCTCGTCGCGGTCGAACGGCTTGTCGGCCGGCTGGCTGGCGAAGCGCAGGAAGTACCACGAGCTGTCGACGAACGTGTCGAGCGTGTCGGTCTCGCGCTGCGCCGCCGCACCGCACCGCGGGCAATCGACGTGCTTCCACGTCGGATGCCGTTCGAGCGGGTTGCCGGGGGTGCGGAAGTCGACATCCTCGGGCAGCACGACCGGCAGCTGGCTCTCGGGCACCGGCACGATGCCGCACGCCGCGCAGTGAATGAACGGGATCGGCGTGCCCCAGTAGCGCTGCCGGGAAACGCCCCAGTCGCGCAGGCGCCAGACCGTCCTGCCCTGACCGCGCCCTTGCGCCTCGAGCCGCGCGATGACCTCGCGCTTGGCATCCTCGACGCTCATTCCGTCGAGAAACTGCGAGTTGACGATCACGCCTTCGCCGGATTCCGCCTCACCGTCGAAGGGTTTGGCCGCCTCGTCGGCACTGCCGGCGACTACGCGCGGGATCGGCAGGCCGTACTTGGTGGCGAATTCGAAATCGCGTTGGTCGTGGCCGGGCACCGCCATGATCGCGCCGGTGCCATATTCCATCAGCACGAAGTTGGCGATGTAGACCGGCAGGTGCTGGCCGGTGAACGGGTGCACCGCGCCGATGCCGGTGTCGAAGCCCAGCTTCTCGGCCGTCTCGAGCTCGGCCGCGGTTGTTCCGCCGCGCCGGGCCCGCTCGATGAACTTTGCCGCCTCGCAGTTGTGGAGCGCCACGCCTTGCGCGACCGGATGGTCGGGGGCCACCGCCACGAACGTCGCGCCGAAGATCGTGTCGGGCCGGGTGGTGTAGACCTCCAGCCGCTCGCCGTTCGACAGGTCGAACGCGAACTGCAGGCCGGTCGATTTGCCGATCCAGTTCTCCTGCATCAGCCGGACCTTGTCGGGCCAGGTGTCGAGCTTGCCCAGCCCTTCGAGCAGCTCGTCGGCAAAGTCGGTGATCTTGAGGAACCACTGCGCGAGCTTGCGCCGCTCGACCGGCGCGCCCGAGCGCCAGCCCTTGCCGTCGATCACCTGCTCGTTGGCGAGCACGGTCATGTCGACCGGATCCCAGTTGACCTCGCTCTCCTTGCGGTAAACCAGTCCCGCTTGGTAGAGCCTCAGAAACAGCGCCTGCTCGTGCCCGTAATACTCCGGATCGCAGGTGGCGAACTCGCGCGACCAGTCGAGCGCGAAGCCGAGGCGCTTCAGCTGCGCCTTCATGTGGGCGATGTTGGCCCGGGTCCAGCCGCCCGGGTGAACGCCCTTTTCCATCGCGGCGTTCTCGGCCGGCATGCCGAACGCGTCCCACCCCATCGGGTGGAGCACTTCGTACCCGGTGAGCTTCTTGTAGCGGGCGAGGACGTCGCCCATCGTGTAGTTGCGCACGTGCCCGATGTGGATCCGCCCCGAAGGGTAGGGGAACATTTCGAGCACGTAGCTTTTGGGCCTGGCGCTCGCGCTGTCGGCACGGAAGGTGCCAGCCGCGTCCCACGCGCGCTGCCACTTGGCGTCGGCGTGCGAGGGATCGAAGCGTTCGGCGGTCATGGTCGAAATGTCATGCACCATTTGCCCTCGTCATTGCGAGGGGCGCAGCCCCGAAGCAATCCATCTCAGGACGGTCGCGTGATGGATTGCTTCGCTTCGCTCGCAATGACGACGGAGGGGAGAGGTGGCTAGCCGGCGATCGCCTGGCGGCGCAGCTCGCGGGCCTTGGTGAGGATGATGTCCTCGAGCCGCTGGACGGTGGCCGCCTGCACCGGCGCATCGACCCACTGGCCGGCCTGCGCCACCTGGCGGCTGGCGGCGACACGCACCGCATCGGCGCGCAAGTCCTGGTCGAGGATCGAGACCGTGACCTTGACCCGCTCGTTCGGATTGCGCGGGTTCGCGTACCAGTCGGTCACGATGACCCCGCCGTTGCTGTCCGACTGAAGCAGCGGCGCGAAGCTCACCGTCTCGAGCGCGGCGCGCCAGAGATAGGCGTTGACGCCGATCGTGGTCACCTGGCTGGCGGCGAGGTCGGCCTTGGGCCGGTCGTTGCCGCCGGCGCAGGCGGCGAGCGCGCCGACAAGCACTGGGGCGAGGACGGCGGCAGAAGAAAGGCGGGCGAAGCGCGGGAAGGCGGTCATGCTGGGAAACGGATCCTCACAAGCGAATGTGCAGCCTCTAGGGACCCGACGCGGCCCGGGCAAGACGAACCGGCACTAGCGCGGGCGGGCCGTGAACCGCCGCTTAATCGCCGGGGCGCGGATCGGCTGTTGTTGGACCGCTGCAACACCTGCTGCGAAACGCAATCGAGCTTGTGGAAAAACTGGCCAAGACATTGTCATAATTGTATCAAGTCCGTCCGCCAGAACGAGTGGGCGAGTCGGTTTCCGGCGAAACCGGATGGCTCGACGATGGTTCAAGGCGGGCATGTTCGAATCCGCGCGCTCCGGCCAGTATTTCGGGGGCGCGCGCGACAGGCCGATGGGAAGGCAGGACCAACAACGTGGGCGGTTCGATGGCGACGAACGGGCGGAAGCGGGCACTGCGCGCGGGCGCAGCCGTGTTTGCCGCGGCGGCGCTCACGCTCGCCGGTCTGCCCAGCGCAGTGTTCGCCGTCACCGGCACAGTGGCTACAGCCCCGCGGGCGGCGCACCTTGCGCTGTTCACCCCGGCCGATGTCGATCCCGCGGTCGCCCGCCGGGTCGCCGCCAAGATCGCCGCGCGTGGACAGATCATGCGTTTCACTCCGGCGGGCGCGACGCTCGATGCAGACCGCACGGTAACGGTGGCGATCCGGGTCGATCCGCACGAAGCTCGCGCGATCTCGGTCCGTAGCGCGATCGCCGCCGCCCGTTCTGGATTGGGTGGGGGCGAGGCCGGCACGGGCCCGTCGCTCGCGACGCTGGCCCCGGCGCGCTACAACCTCGGCATCTCGCGCGGGTACCAGACTTTCGCCAAGCCGGCCGAGCCGGCGGTCGACCTCAAGCAGATCGAGGTGGTCGATCTCGCCAGCTTCCGCCCGCGCGACGGGGTGAAGGAGAAGCCCGATCGGCTGCAACCGCGCATCGCGCTCGAGGAAGCCGCACGCGCCGGCAGTTCACCGCGCACCCTGCAGGGTGCCGGCCAGCAGGCAGTCGACCTTGGCGCCGGGTATCGCCTGTTGCGCAATCTCGACGTCACCGCCGGCGTGCGTCTCAGCCAGGAGCGCGATCGCCTCGCTCCCCTGACCGACGCGGTGCGCGACGATCAGGCGGTCTATATCGGCACCCAGTTCCGCTTCTGACAGTCTGACGACGCGGCGGCTCCGCTGGTTCACGCGGAGACCGCAGGGGAGCGGAACGACGCGGAGAGGGTAGCGCCGGCGGCGAAGCCGCCTTGCCGCTTCCAGATCCGCGGCGAAGGCGGCCGCGAAAACCGGCCTGCGGCGCCGCATCCCCTCCGCGAACTCCCCTTTCCTGCGATCTTCGCGTGAACCATTCTCCCTTCCCGCTGGGAACGGCTTTGCCTAAGCTCCCCGCTGGAGAGCGAAAAAGCCGTGAGAGGAGCAGGAATGGCACGCGTGGCAATCGTCACCGGGGGGACCCGGGGCATCGGCGAGGCAATCAGCCTTGCATTGAAGGAACAGGGGCGCACGGTCGTCGCCAACTATGCCGGCAACGAGGCGAAGGCGAAGGCATTCGCTGAGCGGCACGGCATCGCGGTGTACAAGTGGGACGTTGGCGATCACCAGGCCTGCCTCGAGGGGTGCGCGCGGGTGACCGAGGAAGTCGGCCCGGTCGACATCGTGGTCAACAACGCCGGCATCACCCGCGACGGGACGCTTGCGCGGATGAGCTACGACGATTGGCACGACGTCATGCGCGTCAACCTCGGCGGGTGCTTCAACATGGCCAAGGCGTGCTTTCCCGGGATGGTCGAGCGCGGCTGGGGGCGGATCGTCAACATCGGCAGCATCAACGGCCAGGCGGGGCAGTACGGCCAGGTCAACTACGCCGCGGCCAAGAGCGGCATCCACGGCTTCACCAAGGCGCTCGCGCAGGAAGGCGCGCGGAAAGGCGTGACGGTCAACGCGATCGCGCCCGGCTACATCGACACCGACATGGTCGCCGCGGTGCCGCCCCCGGTGCTCGAGAAGATCGTCGCCAAGATTCCCGTCGGCCGGCTCGGCCAGGCGGAGGAAATTGCGCGAGGGGTGGCGTTCCTGACCAGCGACGAGGCGGGGTTCGTCACCGGCTCGACGATGAGCATCAACGGCGGGCAGCATATGTATTGACGGTGGGTGCCGCGCCAGCGGCAGCCACCGGCTCGGCCGACGGATTGGCGGACCCTCCCCGCCAATCCCGTTCGACGTCACGGCGACGGCTTTGCCGTCGCCATTGTGATTGCTTGAATTTACGAGACCCTCTTACTACCATTTGATCTTGGGGGCGCCGTCATGCAGAAAAGCTATTTGAATGAGTTGCTCGAAACCGCAGCCGATATTTCTCATCTCGATAGTATTGAAGACCAGCTTAGCGACCGGGCCGACTGGAAGGTCGCAAAGGAACAATACGACGCTCAGGTAGCTCGGTTCAATCAACTTCGAACCGAGTACGTGGACGCTCTACTACAATCGGAGGGAGCCTCCAGCGCCGCAACCGAGGTTCAGGAACAGCTATCAGAGTTTCGGCAGCAAGCCGATCCAAGCTGGCATCCCGCCGTCGACTACACTGAGCAGAACCTGCTCCCCTATCTCAAGAAGGAGGCAGCCAAGAGCCCGGGCTTTCGCAAGGCGCTGAAGATCGCGCCCGTCGCGATAGGTGCGCTGGTGGTCATAGCCTATTTCGGTGTTCGGCTATTTAGTGCAACGCCCATCACAGCCGGAATCGAAACACGCGAAGGCTTGCTACAAAGAGCGGCGGCGGTCGAAAAGGTCATTCGGTATGATGACTGGATGGGCACGCGGGTGCGGCGAGGAGGACTGTTCAAAGGCCTAATCCTTTGGCCAATAAAGCCTACCGACCCTGAAATCGAAGGGGCGGCGGAGTTCGTGGGTCTAGTTTTAGAAGGACAGAAGTATGCCGATGGCTGCGGAGCCGTCGTCGGATTCGGTGAGGATCTAACCGACGACCAAATCCAACTCGTCAGTCACGTTTCCAACCATATTCAGAACCCCAATATTGATTGGCAAAATCCTCCTCCCATGACGATCCTGAAGGGCCTTGAAACTGCAAAGGCCTGCTAGGGCGGCAGCCAGACATCCATACAT
>JBHWTG010000038.1:0-5520 GCA_043427735.1 Tsuneonella sp.
CCCTCGTAGCGGATCACCACCACCTCGCCTTCGCGGATCGCGCGCGCCTCGACCGCGGCGAAGGCGTCCTCCTCGCAGTCGAACACCCGTGCCGGCCCGCGGAAGGCGAGGCGGCTCATCCCCGCGACCTTGACGATCGCCCCGTCGGGCGCGAGCGACCCCTTGAGGCCGACCACCCCGCCGGTCGGGCTCAGCGGGGTGTCGAACGCATAGATCACCTTCTGGTCGGGGTTCCAGGCGATCTCCTCGATGTTCTCCCCCAGCGTCTTGCCGCTCACCGTCATCGGCGACGGGTCGAGGAAACCGCCGTCGAGCAGGGTCTTCATCACCATGTACACCCCGCCCGCGTCGTGCATGTCCTTGGCCACGTAGCGCCCCCCGGGCTTGAGGTCGGCGATGTACGGCGTCGATTTGAAGGTTTCCGCGACGTCGTCGAGGGAAAAATCGATTCCGCATTCGCTGGCCATCGCCGGCAGGTGCAGCGCCGCGTTGGTCGAGCCGCCGGTCGCGGCGACCACCCGCGCGGCGTTCTCGAACGCGGCGCGGGTGCAGATCGCGCGCGGGCGCAAGTCGCGCGCGAGCAGCTCCATCACCTGGCGCCCGGCGGCCACCGCGATCTCCTCGCGCGAGTTATACGGAGCGGGCGCCATGTTGCTGTTGGGCAACGATAATCCGATCGCCTCGCCGACGCAGGCCATGGTGTTGGCGGTGTATTGCCCGCCGCACGCGCCGTGGCCCGGGCAAGCGACTTTCTCGAGCGCGGTCAGGTCCTTGAGCGGACAGTTGCCCGCGGCGTGCTGGCCGACCGCCTCGAACACGTCGACCACGGTCACGTCGCGCTCCTGGTAGCGGCCGGGGAGGATCGAGCCGCCGTAGACGAAGATCGACGGGACATTGAGCCGCAGCATGGCCATCATCATGCCCGGCAGGCTCTTGTCGCAGCCGGCAAAGCCCACAAGCGCGTCGTAGCAATGGCCGCGGACCGACAGCTCGATCGAATCGGCGATCACCTCGCGGCTCACCAGGCTCGATTTCATCCCCTGATGGCCCATCGCGATGCCGTCGGTCACGGTGATGGTGTTGAACCGGCGCGAGGTGCCGCCCGCGGCGTCGACGCCGTGACGGCACCAGTCGGCCTGCTGGTCCAGCAGCGTGTTGCACGGCGCGCTGTCGTTGCCCGCGCTGACCACCCCGACGAACGGCTGGGCGATCTGCGCCTCGGTGAGCCCCATCGCGTAGTAGTAGCTGCGGTGCGGCGCGCGCTCGGGGCCGAGCGAGACGTGCCGGCTGGGAAGGCGCGCCTTGTCGAAGCGGTGAGTCATTGCGTGTCCTCCCGCAGCGCCTGCCTGCGCGTGCAGTGCCCGATGCGGCCTTGATGGATGGTGCGGGCACGGCGCTGGGGCATTTGTCTTGTTCCTCCTGTGACCATGCCCGCTCACCCTGGGCTTGTCGAAGGGTGCTGGCGTGGCGCGAGCGTCCTTCGACAGGCTCAGGACGGGCGGGGGTTTGCTTAGGGCGTTCAATGGCCCGCGCGAAGGCGGTTTTCCTTAGGCGGTCTCAAGTTCGCGCGCCACCCGGCCGGCGACTTCGGCGATCAGCGCGGCCCAGCGGGCCTGGCCGGCGTCATCCATGATCTGGTCCTGCCGCACCTCGATCGCGAGGTAGGGCCTACCGTGCGCCTCGGCGTGGCGGTTCATCGTCGCGTTGAGCTCGCGTCCCGAATAAGGCTCATTGTCCCCGACGGTTAGCCCGCGTTGTTGAAACAGC
This sequence comes from Tsuneonella sp., assembly GCA_043427735.1. GTDB lineage: Bacteria > Pseudomonadota > Alphaproteobacteria > Sphingomonadales > Sphingomonadaceae > Tsuneonella. The sequence continues at coordinate 1,768 of JBHWTG010000038.1, forward strand.
GCGATAGCATGACGGGCCGCGCGATCGTCGTGGTTGTAGAGCAGCGCGACCTCCCAAGGGCGCGGCGCCGGAGCGCTGCGCAGCGCGGGCGTGAAGCTGTGCAGCGAGACGATCAGCGCGGGCTCGGCCGCCGCCAGCCAGGCCGCGAGCGCGGCGTGATACGGCCGGTGGAAGCGTTCGAGCCGCGCCTCGATGTTGGCTCCTGCGTTGCCCGGAATCGGGTGCCCGTCGCTGATCGTCGGCACCACCGCCGGGTGATCCTCCTCGCGGTGCAGGTCGCACACGAGGCGGCTGAGGCAAGCGAGGTGGGCCGGAAAACCCATCCGCTCGGCCACCCCTTCGACACCGATATCGACCGCGACATGCTCGTGCAGCAGCGCCGGATCGATGCCGAGATCGATGTCCGGCGGCACAAGGTTCGAGGCATGGTCGGCCACGAGCACGATGCCGCCCTTGCGCGGCGCGGGGCCGATATGGCGGAAGACCTGGCACTCCATACTTCCGTTCGCATCGAGCGTAGTCGAGATGCCGCGCGCAGGTGTCTCGACTGCGCTCGACACCAACGGACGCTTGCTCATGGGAGCAGTCTCCCGCACATCTGCCACCATCCCGGGTTCCGTTCGGCGATATTGGCCGCCGCACGATCGCGCTCGCCCTCGCTCTCGTAAAGCGCGAAGCAGGTCGCCCCCGAGCCCGACATCGCGCGCATCCACGGGTCCGTGGCGTCCAGCGCGGCAAGCACCTCGGCGATCGCCGGGCAGAGCGAGCCCGCCGGCGCCTGCAGATCGTTGCGCCCCTCGCGCGCGATCCGGCTCGCCGGCCCCTCGGGCAGCGGCCCGCGGTCGACCCCGTCCCACCTGGCGAACACCGGTCCGGTGGCGAGCGGCGCGCGCGGGTTGACCAGCAGCACCGCCATCCCGGCGAGATCGTTCTCCACCGGCGCAAGCTCGGTCCCGGTCCCTCCGCCGATCGCCATGCGGCTCTCGACGCAAGCCGGCACATCCGCCCCAAGCGAAGCCGCCCTTGTCCGCCAATCCTCCGGCAAGCCGTGCAGCGCCTCGACGATCCGGAACACCGCCCCCGCGTCCGCCGACCCTCCCCCGAGCCCCGCGGCGACCGGGAGGTTCTTTTCGAGCGTGATTGCGAGGCCCTGAGAGCGGGGTAACTTCGCCAGCGCCTTGCCGACGATATTGCCAAACGGATTAGCTAATTGGACGGCGAACTCGCCAACCACTGTCAACTCGTCCCGCGCCGCCGTCCGCGCGGTCAGCGCGTCGCCGCAATCGACGAACGCAAACAGCGTCTCGATCTCGTGATACCCATCCCCCCGCCGCCGCCGCACATGCAACGCGAGATTGATCTTGGCATAGGCGGTTTCTTTGGCGGTCAATTCACGAGCCGTGGAGAGAGTGCGAACGCCACGATTGTCGCTGCCTTGCATCCCTCAACATCGAAGCGCGCATTTCTTTTACGGTATGGTGTTCAGGAGTTTGCGCACACTTGTTCAGGTTTAACGGCGGAGCGAACTCCGCGATGAGAGAGTCTTCGATCTCGTCGATGTTCTGGAAAGTGTTGAAGGATATAAGCAGATTTTGGTGCATCCACTCATCCAACTCGCGCTCCGATCCGGGTGACAACCGATAGTTTCCGTTTGATCCAAGTTCCGGCTCAAGACGTAGCTCGTGCCTGAGGAGCGCAGCCAAACTGCGCCTTGGGGAGTGCCTTTCAGTCCTTCCTTGGAAGTGGCATCGTTTGGCCAAGGATTTGCCCAAACCAATGTATATTAGACCTTCCGCGCGAGGCGTGATGATCGGGAGTGTAGAACCTTTACGAAGAAACAGCGCGTAGACTCCGGGTCGCGTCGGCAGCGACTGGTCTATCCGAAGTTTTCGCGGCCACGAGTAGGGGTCGTTGTCGTCAGTCCTTGGCAACAAGATTCAGGAACCTCACATATTTGGATAGTTCGGCCCGCCGCCGCCTTCGGGCGTGACCCAGGTGATGTTCTGGTTGGGGTCCTTGATGTCGCAGGTCTTGCAGTGGACGCAGTTCTGCGCGTTGATCTGGAAGCGGGGCTCGCCGGTGCGCTCGTCGGTCAGCCATTCGTACACCCCCGCCGGGCAGTAGCGCTGCGAAGGGCCGCCGTAGACGCCGAGCTCGCTGCGCTTCTGCAGCTCCATGTCCTTGACGATCAGGTGGACCGGCTGGTTCTCGGCGTGGTTGGTGTAGCTGTAGGCGACGTTGGTCAGCCGGTCGAAGCTCAGCACCCCGTCGGGCCTGGGATAGGCGATCTGCGGATAGAGATCGGCGCGGCCGGTCATCTCGCTGTCGCGGTGGTGCTTCATCGCCGGGAAGATCGGCAGCTTGAGGTAGCGCAGCCACATGTCGAGCCCGGCGACGATCGTGCCCATCTCGCCGCCGAATTTGGCCACCGCCGGCTGCGCGTTCTGCACCAGCTTGAGCTCGTCCGCGATCCAGCTCGAGCGCACGGCCGCGTCGTAGTCCATCAGCGCGGTGCGCTCCTCGCCCCGCCCGATCGCCGCGGCGACCGCCTCGGCCGCCAGCATCCCGCTCTTGATCGCGGTGTGGCTGCCCTTGATCCGCGGCACGTTGACGAACCCCGCCGAGCAGCCGATCAGCGCGCCGCCCGGGAACGCGAGCCGGGGCACCGATTGCCAGCCCCCCTCGTTGATCGCCCGCGCGCCATAGGCCTCGCGCTTGCCGCCCTCGAGATACTCGGCGATCGCCGGGTGATGCTTCCAGCGCTGGAACTCGTGATAGGGGCTGACCCAGGGATTGCGATAGTCGAGCGCGGTGACGAAGCCGACCGCCACTTGCCCGTTCGCCTGGTGATAGAGGAAGCCCCCGCCCCAGCTTTCGCTTTCGGATAGCGGCCAGCCTTGCGTGTGGATCACCCGCCCGGGCACGTGCCTGTCGGGCGCGACGTCCCAGATCTCCTTGATCCCGAGCCCGTAGACCTGCGGCTGGCAATCGGCCTCGAGATCGAACTTGGCCTTCATCCGCTTGGTCAGGTGCCCGCGCGCGCCTTCGGCGAACAGCGTGTACTTGGCGCGGATCTCCATCCCCGGCTGATAGTCGGGCTTGTGGCTGCCGTCGGCGGCGACGCCCATGTCCTGGGTTATCACCCCCGCGACCGCGCCATCGTCGCCGACGATCACCTCGGCCGCGGGAAACCCGGGAAACACCATCACGCCGAGCGCCTCGGCCTGCTCGGCGAGCCAGCGGCAGAGGTTGGCGAGGCTGCCGGTGTAGGTGCCGGCGTTCGACATGAACGGCGGCATCATGAGGTGCGGCAGGCTGGTCTTGCCCTTCTTCGACAGGACCCAGTGCCAGTTGTCGGTCACGGGCACCTCGGCCAGCGGGCAGGTCTCGCGCCAGCCGGGCAGCAGCTCGTCGAGGCCGCGCGGATCGAGCACCGCGCCCGACAGGATGTGCGCGCCGATCTCGCTGCCCTTCTCGAGCAGCACGACCTCGAGCCCGGCGTCGAGCTGCTTCAGGCGGATCGCCGCGGCGAGCCCGGCGGGCCCGCCGCCGACGATCACCACGTCGCACGGCATCGATTCACGGTCGCTCATGGCATTGTCGCCCCTGTTACACGGTCAATGAAGCGCTTGATTGCACCCGCCGGTGAGGTCAAGACCCGATGCCGTGGCGCGCCCAACTCCCCTCACCGCCGAGATCGCCGCCGCGCTCGACTGGTGGCGCGAGGCCGGGGTCGACGCGGTCTATGAGAAG
>JBHWTG010000039.1:0-2847 GCA_043427735.1 Tsuneonella sp.
GGCCGCCCACCGCCGGGCGGCATGCTCGAACAGCCGATTGCGCCGGCCGGCGGCGTCGACGGTCCCGCTTGCCTCCAGCTCCTGTCGCCACAGCAACTGGACCATGGCGAACAGCCTGGTCGAATCGATCCAGTGTTGCGACTGCTCCGCGACCGCGGTCTTGACCCGCTCTTGCCACAGCTCGTCGGGAGCGATGTCCTCGATCAGCAGCCGGTCCATCGTCTGCCCGAACTGCCGGGCGAGCTTGAGCAGCGCCGCTCCGCGCGGCGGTTCGCGCCCGCCGATCGCCTTCATCGCCTCCGGGATCAGCGCCGCAAGCCGCAGCCAGCGGCGGGTCGGCTCGACCGCTGGCGGGATGTCGGCCGCCCCGAGCGGATCGAGCAGCGTGCCGAGGGTCTCGTCGAGATCGAGATCGCCGACCACCGCCATGCGCGGCACCAGCAGCCCGCCACCCGAAGCGCGGACGAAAGCCTCCTGCACCGTGCGGGCGGCGCGGGTGGAGGGGAGCAGCAGCGTGAGCCGCGCCAGGCCGACCTCGGGTTCGGAATATCGCGGGATCAAGCCCGCCACCAGCGCATCCGCGAACCCGCGGTGCGCGGCGATCGAATAGACCTGCGGCCCCGGCGCGCTCATCGGTCTCGCTCAGGCACCGCTCAGCGCCTGCTCGGTGGGCTTGATCGCCTGCGGGTTTCCGACCTCGAACCACCGCCCGGTGAAGTTCGCGCCGTAAAGCCGCCCCTCGGCGATCGCCCTCTCCCACAGCAGCATCGTGCCGAACGGGCCTTCCGGCGCATCGCGCAAAAGCCGGTGCGCGACGAGCTGGATGCCAGTATAGATAAACGGCGCGATCCGCCCGGGCTTGCGGCGCGACAGCCGACCGCGCGCGTCCATATGGAAATCGCCCGCCCCGCGGAAGTTCGCTGCCCGCGCATGCGGCACCACCAGCAGCAGCGCATCCATCTCCGCCGGCCGCCAGCAGGCCGACAAGTCGGCGAACGCGTTGCGCGGCCCGTCGAGCCAGATGTTGTCGGCATTGAGGCAGAAGAACGGGTCCGGCAGCAGCCCGGCCTTGAACGCCTTGGTCATCCCGCCGCCGGTCTCGAGCAGCAGATCGCGCTCGTCCGAAATGGTCACGCGCGGCGCCGCTCGCTTGGCGAGGTGCGCTTCGAGCGGTTCGGGCAGGTAATGCACGTTGACCACCGCCTTTGCGACCCCCGCCTCGGCCAGGCGGTCGAGCGCGTGATCGATCAGCGGCTTGCCGGCGACGCGGACCATCGGCTTGGGCTGGCTGGCGGTAAGCGGGCGCATCCGCTTGCCGAGGCCGGCCGCCATCACCATCGCGGTGTCGCTGGCGAGCTTCACAGGATCGGTCCGCCGCCTTGCTCGCGCAGATGTCGCGGGATGTTGCTGTCGAACCATCGGGCGACCGAAGCGAGCGCTGGATGCGCGAGGTCGCGTTCCATCGCCGCCCAGACGCGCGGGATCATGCCGAGATAGCGCGGTTTGCCGTCGCGCCTCGCAAGCCGGGCGAAGATGCCGACGATCTTGGCATTGCGCTGCGCTCCGAGGCGGGCGTAATCGGCCTCGAAGTCGGGCCCTGCGTTCCCCTGCGAACGGTAGCGATCGAGCATGGCCCGCTCGAGTTCGGGCGAAACATCGCGCCGTGCATCCTGCAGCAGGCTGACAAGATCGTATGCGGGATGCCCCACGAGCGCGTCCTGGAAGTCGATCAGGCCCTGCTCGCGGCCACCGTTCGCCGACGGGTTCAGCAGCATGATGTTCTCGGCGTGATAATCGCGCAGCACCGTCACGCCGGGCGGCTGCCGGTCGAGCAGCGGTGCCAGCACCTCGCTCCACGCGGCAACGTAGCCCTCCGCGTCGGTGACCAGCCCGGCGGCCGGACAATACCATTCGACGAGCAGCCCCGCCTCTCGCTGGTAAATCTCCATGTCGTACGGCGCGAACGGCCCGGGCGGTTCCTTGTGAAGGGCGAGCAGTGCGTCGATCGCGGCGCGGTAGGCTGCGCCCTCACCCTCGGGATGAGCGTCGAGCCAGTCGCGCATGCGGTCGTCGCCGAAGTCCTCCAGCAACACCCAGCCGTCCCGCGGGTCCGCCGCGTAGATTGCGGGAGCCCGCAGCCGGTGAGCGGTCAGCCACTGGGCAACGTCGAGAAACGGCCGCGGGTCTTCGTTCGGCGGAGGGGCGTGCATCAGCATTGCCCCCCGGTCGCCATCGCGCACGCGAAAGTAGCGGCGAAACGAGGCATCGCCCGGGATCGGTTCGATCGCCGCATCACCCCAACCCGCTCGGTCGAGGAATTCGCAAAGGCCGGCGGGAAGCGCTGTCATGGCAGGCGCCCTAGCCAATCGGCCCCCGGCTCGACAATTGCGACCCGGCCTTGCCCACGGCTTTCCAACGCGATTTCGAGGCATTGCGGCTCGTGCCCGAAGCCACCCGCCTTCTCGGGCCATTCGGCGATCAGCACGGCGTCCTCGCGATAGTCGTCGAGGCCGATCTCGAGCGCCTCGAACGGGCTGTTCAAACGATAGAAATCCGCGTGCACTACCGGCGGTTTCAACGCTTCGTACGCTTCCAGAATGGTGAAAGTGGGAGAAGGCACCTCCCCCGCATGGCCGAGCGCCGCGATGATCGCGCGCGCGAGCGTGGTCTTTCCCGCGCCGAGGCCCCCCGACAGGGCGACCACGTCGCCGGCCTGCAACCGGCCGGCGACGCGCGCGCCGAACGCCGCCATCGCCGCAAGATCGGGCAGGTCGACGGTCACGGCAGATGGATCGTCGCGAAAGTGCCCTCCCCGCGCCGCGAGACCATCTCGAGCGTGCCGAGTTG
>JBHWTG010000040.1:0-4348 GCA_043427735.1 Tsuneonella sp.
GCACTGGAAGAGGGGATCGTGACCACCTTCGGCCAGTATTCGCGCACCCTGACCCCAGGCCTGAGCGTGACCGCGCCGTGGCCGATCCAGCGGGTCGACATCGAGGGGGTGAGCGAGTTCCGTATCGAGCAGATTCCGGAAGGCTCGGCGCAGAAGCTGATGCTGACCGGCGACCAGAACCTGGTCGATCTCAGCTACATCGTGCGCTGGTCGATCAAGGATCTGAAGCAGTTCCGCTTCCAGCTGGCCGATCCCGACGAGACCGTGCGCGACGTCGCCGAAGCGGCGATGCGCGCCTCGGTCGCGCAGAAGACGCTCGACCAGGTGCTGTCGGGCGAAGGCCGCGCCGACATCGAGGGCGCGGTGCTCGCGCGGATGCAGGGCATCCTCGACGCCTACAAGTCGGGCATCGCCGTGCAGGGCGTCGAAATCCGCAAGACCGACCCCCCCAAGGAGGTCGAGGAAGCGTTCAAGGACGTCTCGGCCGCGCAGCAGGACGCCGACGCCGAGATCAACCGCGCCGAGGCGTACGCGCAGCAGATTCTCGCGCGCGCGCAGGGCGACGCGGCCTCGTTCGACAAGATCTACGAGGAGTACCGGCTGGCCCCCGAGGTCACCCGCCAGCGGCTCTACTACGAGACCATGGAACGCGTCCTGCGCCAGAACGACAAGACGATCATCGAGGCCGACGGGGTGACCCCCTACCTGCCCTTGCCCGAAATTCAGAAGCGGGCGCGCGCCGCGCAGCCGGAGACCCCGTGATGGACAGGCTTTGGGAAACCCACAAGACGTCGATCGTCGCGGTGCTCGTGGCGCTCGTGGCGCTGTGGTCGAGCGTGGTCGTGGTACCCGAGACCGAGGCCGCGGTGGTGATCCAGGCCGGCCGGCCCGACCGCGTCGCCAACCGGTTCCAGCCCGGCGAGGCGTATGGCCAGACCGGCGCCGGCATCGTCCTGCGCATCCCGTTCTACGAGCGGGTCGAGCGGATCGACAAGCGCGTGCTCAATGTCGACATGGAGCCGCAGACGGTGCTCTCGACCGATCAGCTGCGCCTCAACGTCGATGCCTACGCGCGCTACCGGATCATCGATCCGGTCAAGATGGTGCGCACCGCCGGCACGCTCGCCACGGTCGACAGCCAGCTCGGCCAGATCCTCTCGTCGGTCGTGCGTCAGGAGCTCGGGCGGCGCAGCTTCTCGGTGCTGCTGGCGGCCGAGCGCGGGACCACGATGGCCAACATCACCCGCCTGCTCGACGCGCAGGCGCGCAAATACGGCGCGCAGGTAATCGACGTGCGGATCAAGCAGGCCGACCTGCCCGACGGCACCCCGCTCGAATCGGCGTTCCGGCGGATGCAGTCGGCGCGCGCGCAGGAGGCGGCGACGCTGCGCGCGCAGGGGCAGAAGAACGCGCAGATCATCCGCGCCCAGGCGGAAGCCGAGGCGGCGAAGATCTACGCCGCGGCTTACGGCAAGGACCCGCAGTTCTACGATTTCTACCGCGCAATGCAGTCGTACGACACCACGTTCGCGGCGGATTCGAAGTCGGGCAGCACGTTCATCCTCGACCCCGACAACGAGTACCTGCGGCAATTCCGCGGCGGCCGATGAGGTCCGCCGCGGCGTTCAATGACCGTTCAGCCCCCGGGGAGTGATTCCCCATGCCGGGGCTGACGACACATCATTCGAGAAGGACGATACCCCAGTGCGATACTCCTACGGTCTGACTTCCGCGCTGCTGCTCGGCGGCGCCGCGCTGACGCTGACGACCGGCTACCCGGCCGGCGCGCAGGTCGCGCAGAACGACGACAGCCAGATGGCCCGCGTGGTCCCGCGCGCCGGCGCCCCCGAGAGCTTCGCCGACCTGACCGCGCAGCTTCAGCCGGCGGTGGTCAACATCTCGACCCGCCAGCGCATCCAGGTGGCGACTCAGAACCCGTTCGCGGGCACCCCGTTCGAAGGGCTGTTCGGCAATCGCGGCGCGGGCCAGCCGCAGACGCGCGAGGCGCAATCGCTGGGCTCGGGGTTCATCATCTCGGCCGACGGCTACATCGTCACCAACAACCACGTCATCGCCCCGCAGGGTCGCGGCGAGGTGCAGGAGATCACCGTCACGCTCCACGACGGGACCGAGCTCCCCGCCAGGCTGGTGGGCAACGATGCCTCGTCCGACCTCGCGGTGCTCAAGGTCGAGCGGCGGGAGCCGTTCCCGTTCGTGCAGTTCGGCGATTCCAGCCAGGCCCGGGTCGGCGACTGGGTGATCGCGATCGGCAACCCGTTCGCGCTCGGCGGCACGGTGACCTCGGGGATCGTTTCGGCGGTCTATCGCAACACCGGCTCGGGCGGCGCCTACGACCGCTATATCCAGACCGACGCCAGCATCAACCGCGGCAATTCGGGCGGCCCGCTGTTCGACATGCAGGGCAACGTGATCGGCATCAACAACGCGATCTTCTCGCCCTCGGGCGGGAGCGTGGGTATCGGCTTCGCGATCCCCGCCGAGATCGCCGCGCCGATCGTGGAGAAGCTGCGCAGCGGGCAGGAGATCGCGCGCGGCTATCTCGGTATCTCGATCCAGCCGGTCGCCGGCGACCTCGCCGACTCGCTCGATCTGCCGCAGAACCGCGGCGAGTTCGTCCAGTCGGTCGAGCCGGGGCAGGCGGCGGATCGTGCCGGCATCCGCCCGGGCGACGTGGTGACCAAGGTCAACGGCCGCGACGTGACCACCGAGCAGACGCTGTCGTTCCTCGTCGCCAATATCGCGCCCGGCACGCGCATCCCGATCGAACTTTACCGCGAAGGTCGGCGGCGCACGGTGACCGCGGTGGTCGGCAAGCGCCCGAGCGACGAGGAGCTCGCCCAGTCGCAGCTGTTCAGCGGCGACGGCCAGCCCGCCCCCGAGCGCACCCCGCCCGCCGCCGGCGGCGAGGCGCTGGCGCAGAACCTCGGCCTGCAGGTGACGCCGCTGACCCCGCGCTACGCCCAGCAGCTCGGCGTCGCGGCCGATGGCGGCGGGCTGGTGATCCTCGGGGTCGATCCGAACGCCGACGCCGGGCAAAAGGGGCTGCAGCCGGGCGACATCGTGGTCACCGCCAATTACCGCCCGGTCAACACGGTGGCCGATCTGCAGGCGATCGTCGGCGAGGCCAAGGCCGCCGGGCGCGAAAGCGTGCTGCTGCGCATCCAGCGCCGCGGCCGTCCGCTGACGTATATGCCGGTCCGCCTGCGCTAGCGAACGGCGCGCGCGTCGCTCCCCAACAAGGAGGAAGGCGCCGCCGTCCTGCGCCGATCGTGCGACGCCGGACGCTCGGGAAATCATCGGCGAACCATCGGCTCCGCATCATGGAAGTGGCCTGACCGACAGGTAACAGTCCCGGCTCCGGCAGAGGAGTCGAACGATGGTATGGCGTAGATCGAGCGCACTGGCGTTGGCCGCGCTGGCAATAAGCGCCGGCAGCTGCGGCGGCGGGTCTGCCCCGCCAGGCGCACCCCTGGCGGGCGCGCCGGCCACGCCGACACCCACGCCCACGCCGACCCCCAGCCCCACTCCGGCGCCCGCAGTGTCGGAAACCGCGCGCATTTTCGCCGATCCGACCCTTACCGCGAGCTTCTTCGTGACGGGCGGCGGGTGGATTTCAGACACCCGCAGCGGCGAGGCCGGGCTGCTCGCGGTCGACGCCGCCAATCTCGGTTTCGCGTGGGATGCCGCCGGCAAGGCCTATCGCATCGACAGCCGCGAATTCGGCAGCGGCCTGCTGCTGCGCAGATCGGACTATTATGCGCACCCGTTCGCCTACCGCAGCATGTTCTCGGCGGCGCTCGCGCCCGGGGCAGGCTTGCGCTACTTCTCGCTGTCGGTGCTCGAAACGCAGCGGTCCGACGACCCCTACAACCATGTGACGGTGTTCGATCCGGCGTGGGAGGTCGAGCGCGACGACAAGACCAAGCGCACCGGCTGGGCCTGGGCCGGCGCGGCCCAGGCGACCCCGGCCAACGCCGTCAAGGGAACGGGCGTGGTTCGTTATCGCGGCGACCTCGCTGCGACCATGGTGGGCAACTTCGGCGATCAGTTCGTCGGGACCGCCGAGATCGATGTCGATTTTGCGACCCGGACGTTGACAGGATCGCTCGAGGTGTACCTGCAGTGTTTCATGGGTTGCAGCTACCCCCCGGTGCGCCTGCCGCTCACGGGGGGCGCTTTCGACACCGCCAGCGGGACGGTCGAGGCCAGGATCGAGTCGCTCACGCTCGGCACTCTCGCCGGGCGGTTCGCCGGCCCGGCGGGCGAGGAGATGCTGATACGGATCGAATTCGGCTATCGCGACCCCGAACGCCAGAGCGACACGCAA
>JBHWTG010000041.1:0-5783 GCA_043427735.1 Tsuneonella sp.
AATGTGCTTCGGTCCGGGTGTCCGAAACCGTCAGAACCGCGATGCGCAGCGGGTGGAACGGCAGATTCTCATCGATCCCGGGCATCAGGCGTTCCACCGGGCGCTGTCGGCGTAATCTCCGCCGGTTGGCTCGATCCAGCGCGAACCGTCGCTGGTGTCTTCGCGCTTCCAGAACATCGCCTCGGTCTTGAGCCGGTCCATTACGTAGTCCGCGGCATCGAACGCCGCCCGCCGATGCGCCGAAGCCGTGGCCACGAACACGATTGCCTCGCCCGGCCCAACCTCTCCGTAGCGGTGCACGATCCGCAGCGCGCTGACGTCGAAACGTTCGCACGCCGCCTCGCCGATCGCGGCGACCGAGCGCTCGGTCAACGCCGGATGGTGGTCGAGAAACAGCCGTTCGACCGCCGCTCCCCCGCGCGCAGCATCGCGGGTAACGCCTACGAAGCTCACCACGGCGCCCGCGCCATCGAGCCCGCCAAGGAATGCGGCGAGCTCGGCCTCAGCGCTCAGCGGTTCGTTGGAGATATGCGCATCGAGCATTGCTCAGCCGCCCGACACGGGAGGAAGCAGCGCCACGCTGTCTCCGGATGCGAGGGGATGATCATCCCCGACGACCGCGTCGTTGACGCATGCGCGCACACGCGGCGAGGCGAGATCGCCGTGCGCGGCCGGGTACCGCTCCGCCAGAGTCCGCCGCAGGTCGGCCACCGTCCCGATGCCCTGGCTGCTCAGTTCCAGCTCGCGCCCGATCGCCTCGCTCAACCTGCCGAACAGTGTCACCGTGAAATTCATCGCGCTTCTCCGCGGTCTCAGCGAGGGGGGTGCCGCGGCGCGCGGTCGCGCCACTCGGCCAGCCGCTCGCCGGCGCGGGCAAGCTCCATGCGCGCGATCGAGCGCAGATGCACCTCGTCCGGCCCATCGGCAATCCGCAACGTGCGCATGCCGGCGTACACTTCCGCCAGGCCGAAATCGTCGGACACGCCGCCCGCGCCGTGCGCCTGGATCGCCTCGTCGATCACTCGCAGCGCGGCGCGCGGCGCTGCCACCTTGATCATCGCGATCTCGCGGCGAGCGATCTTGTTGTCGGTCTTGTCCATCATGTCGGCTGCCTTGAGGCACAACAGGCGCGCCATCTCGATGTCAATCCGTGCCTCGCCGATGCGCTGCTGCCACAGCGAGCGGTCGGCCAGCCGCTTGCCGAACGCCACGCGCGAGAGCAGACGCTCGGTCATCCGCTCGAGCGCCCGCTCGGCCGCGCCGATCGCCCGCATGCAGTGGTGGATCCGGCCGGGTCCGAGGCGTCCCTGCGCGATCTCGAACCCGCGCCCTTCGCCCAGGATGATGTTGTCCGCCGGCACGCGCACGTCGCGCAGCACGATCTCGGCATGCCCGTGCGGCGCCCCGTCGTAGCCGAACACCGGCAGCATGCGCTCGATGTGCACGCCGGGGGTGTCCAGCGGCACGAGAACTTGCGATTGCTGGCGATGCGCGGGGGCCTCGGGATCGGTCTTCCCCATCACGATCGCCACCTTGCAGCGCGAGTCGCCGGCGCCCGAGGACCACCATTTGCGTCCGTTGACGACATACTGGTCGCCCTCGCGCCGGATCGAGGTCTGAATGTTCGTCGCGTCGGACGAGGCGACATCGGGCTCGGTCATCAGGAACGCGGAGCGAATCGCCCCATCGAGCAGCGGGCGCAGCCACTGTGCCTTCTGTTCCGGCGTGCCGTAACGGTGGAGCACCTCCATGTTGCCGGTATCGGGGGCCGAGCAGTTGAACACCTCGGCGGCAAACCCGACCCGGCCCATCTCTTCGGCGCACAGGGCGTATTCGAGGTTGGTCAGGCCCGCGCCCCGATAGTCCTCGTCGTCATGCGATGACGGGGGCAGGAACAGGTTCCACAGGCCCTCGGCATAGGCCCGCGCCTTCAGCTCCTCGACGATCGGTGGGACGCTCCAGCGCGCCGGGCCATCCTGGCGCACATGCGCGCGATACCGGTCCTCCGCCGGCAGGACATGATGCTCGATGAAATCGCGCACGCGGTCGCGCCACTCGCGCTGACGATCGGCAAGAGTGAAATCCATTGGCTCGCTCCGGTTGGGTGGACCCTAATCCGGCCCCGAAGCGGCGGATTGATCTGGCGCATAGCTGCAGGCGGGTCCGAATCCCGCCGGCACCGGATGATACGCTGCGCGCGCATCGACGCTGATGCGGCGGAGCGGCTTGGCGGCAAGCATCGCCGCTGCCGCAACCGCGTCGCCCGGCCTATTGAGCCGATCGGCCGCCGGGATTCGCCAGGTAGCGCAGCGCGCTGCGGCCGGGCAGGAAGAAGTATCCGCCGGCGCGCACTTTGGTGAAGGCCGACAGCCCGCGCACGGTCACCGCGCCGGCATGGGTCGGGATCGAGAACGTTCCCCGGCCCCGGGGGCAGCGGCCGACCACGGGGTCGCTTTCGCCGCTCAATTCGTGAAACCCGCCGGCCTCCAGCCAGCTGCGCTGCACGAACTCGAACTGCCGTTCCAGATCCTCGCAGATCGCGACGAAGAACAACCCCTTCTCGCCATCGTCGCGCCGGTAGTTGCGCCCGCGCCGCATCAGCCGGTGGCGATTGACGATGCCGATTTCCTGCGCGTCACCCGGCAGCAGGCTGTCGCGCGGATTGGCGCGGCGAACGTGCGCCCCGAGCGGGCACTGCAGCCCGCGCGGATCGTCCCGGCCGAAATCGAGCACGTAATCTTCCGGCTGCAGACCATATGGGGCCGTCTCCGGCGTTGTGTCCGGATCGACCGGATGGCCGATCAGCGAGGCGCCGCTCTGCCACCGCCCGACCATCTTGGCCGCCACCCATTTGTCGTCGATCGGCACTGGAACGGCGCCGGCGATATGGCGATAGTCGCGCTCGATCTGTTCGGCGGCCCGATGGCAGGCGGCCGAAAAGGCCTCGCTGTCCTGCTCGAGCACGCGGACGGCCATGAACGAGCCGTTGCGGCCGAAATCGCGCAGGTCGGTGTCGCGGCGGCGGCTGCGCCGCCGGCCGAAGCGCGGGTACCGCTCGGCCGGGCGAGCGAGGTCGGGCAGCAGATCGTGCAGGTCGTCATCGGCCGGGACCGCGATCGCCGGCGGGAAGAACCCTTGGGCGTTGCGATAGCCGTAGATCATTTCCCCTGTCGCGACGATGTCGAGCGGGTTGCGCTTGCGGTTGGCCTTGATCGCGCCTTCGATCACCGGCTGGACGATGCCGTCGCGGAATCCGAAGTGGTCGCGCGGGAAGCCGCCTGCCTCGAGCGGGTCGGCCGATTGACGATCGACCAGCCGCAGGCCGAACAACTCGGCGAGCCCGCTATGCCGCTCGATCGCCTGCGCGTGCGCTTGCGGGTCCGCCGAATAGACGGCGAGCAAGACATCGACACCGCGCTCGCCCCCTGGGTCGTCGCTCCAACGCCAGTTGGCGGGCTCGTCGTCGCCCCGGTCGCCCAGCCGGTCGGCACGCTCGTGCATCCCCATGGCAAAGGTGCCGGGAAGGCCCGCAACGGCGGCGTGCTCGGCACCGAGCAGCCGTTGCAAACCCCGGCCCGAAAACCCCACGGTCGCCGCGCCGTTTGCCGGGTCGCTTTCTCCGAACACGATCCGGTTTTCGGGGCCGAGGAAGCCGCCTGGACCGAGCAGCGCGGAGAGCCCAGCGGACGCGTGCTTGGCGTGGTCCGCGATCCTGTGCCCGGTCAGAACCTGCAGCCAGGTTGCCGCCAGGGCGATGTCGTCGGGCAGGGCGAACATCAGGTAATCCGCAAAGGGCAGCTTGGCGAACCCGTTGAACACGATCGCCTGGACCTCCTCGCCTTCGATCTCCCCGTCGGTGCGCGGGGCCGAGCCGAACAGCGACAGCCACGCGCGCGCCTCGCTGTCGCTGGTCGCGCGGGCGAGGCCGTCATGGATCAGGGCGTTGCGGCGTATCTGGTCGGCGGTCATCGCCGGAAACCGGCTGTACCAGAACGCGGTAGGGACCTGCTTGCCGCGCACGTAGTGCTTGAACGAATCCCCGTCGCGCGCGCCGTCCAGCATCAGCAGCCGGGTGCGCGGGAACCCCTCGCAGTTGGACCACGCGGCGGTCTGTCCGAGATGCGCGCGGGTGATGAAATCCTCGAGGTAGCTTTCCCAGCTTCCGTCGTAGTTCGACTGGAAGATCATGGTGTCGGTGTTCGGCAGGCGGACCCAGCGCGCGAACTGGATGGTGCCCATCGAAAGCACGAAGCCCGGGCGGTAGAAGTGCGTCACCAGCTTGCCGATTCCCCACAATGCCAGCGCGAGCGTCAGCCGGCGCAGCAATCCCTGCTTGAGGGGGGTGACGACGGTGATGTGGTTCTTGACATGGCCGGGGAGGTCTTCGCGCGCGGCCAGCGCCCGAAGATGCGCGAGCGTCGGCCGGCGGCGATCGACCGGGTCGCGCGCCTCCTTCCAGACCAGGAGCCCCACGAACGCGCCGCCCAGCAGCCCCACCAGGACCGCGGCCGAGATCAGCCCCTGGAGAACCAGCCAGGGGAGCGACAGCGCGAAGGGCCCAGCCTGCCCGCGCCCGGGATCGATCGCCAGCGCCAGCGCCACGGTCGCAATCGCCCACAGCAGGATGAACCCCAGCGCCGCGTGGACCGTCAGGCGCGAGCGCAGCACGTGGAACCAGCCGCGGGTCTGGTCCGCCGGGTCCCAGTCGCTGAGCGCCAGGTGACGGTCACGCGGCTTGAGCAGGAGACCCTCGAACGCGGCTCCGCGCGCGGCAAGGGCTGTCCATTCGGGATCGCCCGTGAGCTCGGGGTCCTGCCGGATAAGGCGCCGGACGGTTTGCAGCAGGGCCGCGGGCCGGCTGTTCCGGCCGAGCTCCATCCGCTGATAGCTGTCGACCGCCTCGCGGGCGTAGCGGGCGAGCGCGGCCTGCCGCGCGATCTCGCGCACCGACAGGCCGGGCAGGCCGAAGAAATTGAGCGCGGTCGCGCCCCACGGCTTGCCGTGCATCGCCACGCGGTGCGGCGCGAGGTGCTGCCAGACATCGGCATCGGCGGCGAGCCCGAGAATCTCGCGCAGGGGACCCGCGATCGCACCCACCGCCGTGCGCCCGCCGGCCTCGGCCGGTCCGTCGCAGTTGATTTCGAGCATCAGCAGGGTGCGCGCGGCGGGCCGTGCGGGGGTCTCGATCGCGGTCAGCGAAAGGAAATGGACCAGGCCGGCCGCGTCGAGCGCCGTGCGCCAGTCGGCACGCTGCATCGCGCGATCGATCCGCTGGTTGATCTCGCGCGGCGTCTCGCCGGATTCCATCGGCACCGCGAAAAGAAGCCCGTTCTGGTCCACCCCCCTGCTCGCCGGATCGACCGCCGGATCGTGATACGTAACGACCATCCGATCGGGAAACGGCCCGAGCCACGTGCCGCGCGCCTGCGGGAGCGATCGTTCGATGCCCTGGCGGCGCAGCAGCGCGGCGATGGTCGGGACGATCTGCGCCAGCGCCAGCTCCTTGCCGAGGCACTGGTGCGACAGGTGCCCGAACAGGAGCTCGGGCTCCCCCGGCCGGTCGGTGCGAAACCGGCCGGGGTCTGGGAACGCCGCGGGATCGCGCAGCGCGGCCATCGTCGAGACGAGCACGAGCGTGCGCGCCGGAATGGTTCGGGTTCCGCCCGAGGCCGGGGAAAGCGAGGCATCGGCCGGGCACCAGCGCCATTGCCCGGGCGCGAGCGCGGGGTCGAGCCGGGCCGCTTCGAGCAGCGCGCCGCGCAAGCGGGCCTCGTCGCCACAGG
>JBHWTG010000042.1:0-2665 GCA_043427735.1 Tsuneonella sp.
GCAGCAGCGGCTCGGCCAGCAGCGGATAGGCGACGAGCCCGGCGAAGCTGCCGAGGTTGCTCGCGGCGTAGAGCGGATACGGGTCCCCCGCGGCCGGATCGGCGGCGTACCAGCGCTGCATCAGCGGGGCCTGTGCCGAGACCGCGAAGAACAGCGGGCCGATGGTGGCGAGGAACAGCAGCGGTACCCACAGCACTTCGCGGCCCGGGGCGGGCGGCGGCAACGCGGCGAGCGCGATCGGCAGCGTCAGCGCCGCGAGCGCCAGCACGCCGAGATGGACCAGCGCCTGTCGCCTCAGCGGCAACCGGCCGATCGCGTGCGCATAGGCGTAGCCGCCGAGCAGCAGCGCCTGGTAGACCAGCATTGCGCTGTTCCACACGTTGGGCGCGCCGCCCAGCCGCGGCAGCGCCATGCGCGCGACCATCGGCTGGACGAGGAACAGCAGGAAGCTGCCCAGCAGGATCGTGGCCACGAACAGCCGGCGGCGGGCCGCCTGGGTCAAGCGCCGGAAGCCGAAACGGTTGGGCCGCGCTCAGCCATCGAGCAGCCGCGCGGCGTGCGCCGCGTGGTAGCTCAGCACCCCGGTGCAGCCGGCGCGCTTGAACGCGGTCAGCGTCTCGAGCACCAGCGCGTCGCGATTCCCCGCGCCGGCCGCGGCGGCGGCCTCGATCATCGCGTACTCGCCGCTCACCTGGTAGGCGAACACCGGCACCTCGAAGCGCTCCTTCACCCGTCGCACGATGTCGAGGTAGGCCAGCCCCGGCTTGACCATCACGCTGTCGGCCCCTTCGGCGAGGTCGAGCGCGACCTCGCGCAGCGCCTCCTCGGCGTTGGCCGGGTCCATCTGGTAGCTCTTCTTGTCGCCCTTGAGCAGCCCGCCCGAGCCGACCGCCTCGCGGAACGGGCCGTAGAACGCGCTCGCGTATTTCGCCGCGTAGGCCATGATCTGGACGTTGACGTGCCCGTTCATCTCGAGCGCCAGCCGGATCGCGCGCACGCGGCCGTCCATCATGTCGCTCGGCGCGACGATGTCGGCGCCGGCCGCGGCCTGGTTGAGCGCCTGATCGACCAGCACCGCGACGGTCTCGTCATTGCTGACGTAACCCGCGGCATCGACCAGCCCGTCCTGCCCGTGGCTGGTGTAGGGATCGAGCGCGACGTCGGTCAGCACCCCGAGGTCGCTGCCGCAGGCGTCCTTGATCGCCCTGATCGCCCGGCACATCAGGTTGTCTGGATTGAGCGCCTCGTTTCCGCTGTCCGAGCGCAGCGTTCCGGGGGTGTTGGGAAACAATGCGACACATGGAATGCCCAGACGAACCGCTTCTTCCGCACGCTTCACGACCATGTCGACCGACCAGCGCGATACGCCGGGCAGGCTGCCGATCGGCTCCTCAACGCCGGCGCCCTCGGTGACGAACAGCGGCCAGATGAGGTCCGCCGGAGTCAGCACGGTCTCGCGGTGGAGCGCGCGGCTCCACGCGCTCGCCCGCGTGCGGCGGAGGCGGAGGTTGGGATAGGCGGCGGTCACGGGAGGCACGCTTAGCCGCAAAGAATCAGCTCAGGCAAATCGTGAGTCCCCGCGCAGGCGGGGACCTCAGGCGTGGAAGCGCCGACCGGCATGAGACCCCGGCCTTCGCCGGGGATCACCGTTTTTCCAGCCGGTCGATCTCGCGGGCCGGCTCCTTGGACTCTGCGTCGCGGGCAGTAGGCGCGAGATCGCTGAGCGCAGCCCCGGTCTCGACGGTCTTCAACCGGGACAGCACGGCGCGGAAGCGCTGGAGGTTCTCGCCCGACAGCAGCGCGCGGGTGACGAACTGGACCGAGGCCGGATCGACCGCGCGCCCATTGCGGTACATCTCGTAATGCAGGTGCGGACCTGTCGAGAGGCCGGTCGAGCCGACGTAGCCGATCACCTGGCCGCGCCGCACGCCCTGGCCGGGGAAGACCGCCATCCGGCTCATGTGGCAGTAGCGGGTCGAGATCCCGCCGTCATGCGCCAGGCGGACGGCGATCCCGCAGCCGCCCGCGCGCCCGGCGGAGGTGACGACCCCGTCGGTCACCGCGACGATCGGCGTGCCGTGGCCGGCGCGGAAGTCCATCCCCGCGTGGCGGCGGAAGAAGCCCAGGATCGGGTGGCGGCGCATCCCGAAGCGCGAGGACACCGCGCCCGGCACCGGCGCGAGCAGCCCGCTCCGCTGCTCGCCGACCCCCGACGCCTCGTAGAACCGGCCCTCGCTGCCCCAGCGCATCAGCTGGGTGTGAGGCTTGCCGCCGCGGTCGATCCCGGCGTAGAGCAGCTGCCCCGCCTGGCGCTCGCCGGTGGCGGCGCGGCGATACGAGAGGATCATGTCGAACGTATCGGTCGGGCGGACGCCCGCTTCGAGGTCGATCTGGTCGCCCAGCGCCTTCAGGTATTGCTGCACCGCGCTCGCCGGCGCGCCGGCCGCGCGCATCGAGCGGTAGAGGCTCTCGCCCGCCACCCCGCGGATGCGCAGCGGAGTTGTATCGACCCGGATCGGCTGGCGCTCGAGCGCGAGCCCGCCTTTGCCGCGCTCGATCGCCAGCGCGAGGTCGAACCGGGCGCGGAACGCGAGCGACTCGAGCGGGCGCGGCGCGCCGGGGGCCGGGCGGCGGCCGAGGGTGATGTCGATCTGCGTGCCGAGGC
>JBHWTG010000043.1:0-8343 GCA_043427735.1 Tsuneonella sp.
CTGGCAGGGCTGCTCGGCGCCGCCGGGCTGCTGATCCACTTCGCCAGCGACGGGCAGGGCCCCGACACGGGCGAGGGCTGGCGCGCGGCGCTCACCGCGCTGGTGTTCTTCGGCTCGCTGATACTGGCCTTCACGCTCGAGCGCGATCGGTGGCGGGGGCCCGCGGTATTCGCCGCCGCCGCGGGGCTGGTGATGGCCGGGCTCGCCTGGCGGGCGGTCGCGGGAGCAGACCGCTTTGCCGGCGAGGAGTACGGCTTCATGGCCGGGGTCATCGCCACCGGGCTTGCCCTGCCGCTGTTCCAGGCGGGCTTCCATCGCACCCGCTGGGCAACGCCCTACCGAACAGTTCACCACCACGTGTGGAGCGACGCGATCTACGCGGCCGGCAGCCTCGCCTTCGTCGGCGCTTCGTGGCTGCTGCTGCTGATTCTCAGCGAGCTGTTCCTGCTGCTCAAGATCGACCTGTTGCGCGAGCTGATGGGCGAGGGGTGGTTCGGCTGGACCTTCTCCGGCGCGGCGTTCGGCGCGGCATTGGGGGTTCTGCGCAACGAGCTCGGCATTCTGTCGACATTGCAGCGGGTGGTGATGGTCGTCCTCTCCATCCTTGCGGTTCCGCTGGCGGCGGGGCTCGCGTTGTTCCTCCTGGCGATGATCGTCTCCGGCCCCGACGTTCTCTGGCAGGCGACGCGCAGCGCAACTCCGGTGCTCCTGACTTGCGCGGCGGGCGCCTGGGTGCTGGCCAACGCGATCGTGCGCGACGATGACGGCGAGATGAGCGGCAACCGCCTGCTGCGGCTTGCCGCGGTCGTGCTGGCCGCCGCCGTTCTGCCGCTGACGGTGTTCGCCGCCGTCTCGCTCGGCACCCGGGTGGCGCAGCACGGGCTCACGCCGGAACGGTTGTGGGGGCTGATCGCCGTCGCGGTGGCTTGCGCCTACGGCCTTGCCTGGCTGGTGGCGCTCGTGCGCGGCTGGAAGGGCGGGGGCTGGCGCGAGAACGTGCGCCGCGCCAACCTTCATCTTGCGGTCGCGATCAGCGCAATCGCGCTGCTGCTCGCGCTGCCGATTCTCGATTTCGGCGCGATCAGCGCGCGCAACCAGGTGGCCCGGCTTCAATCGGGGGAAGTGCCGGCCGACGATTTCGATTACGCGGCGCTGCGCTGGGACTTCGGAGATGCCGGCCGGCGCGCGCTCGCGCGGCTCGAAGCGAGCGATAACCCCACCATCGCCAGGCTGGCGCGCGAGGCGCGGCAGCAGACCGCGCGCACGTGGCCCGGTGCGCCCTCGCCGGCGGAAGTGGAGCTGCGCGTCGACCCCGCCGATCCCGCGCTCGAGCGGCTGGTGCGCGACTGGCTCAGAGCCAATCCCTGGGCCTGCGCCGAGGTGTGCGTGGCGCTCGATCTCGGGCGCACCGCCGATGGCAGACGGCGCGTCGCACTGGTCAACGGCCCGGGCTACCAGGACATCGCGCTGCCCGCCGCAGGGCCGCATGTCGAGGTCGCGCCGGCCGCGCCGCGTTCCCAGCTTCGGTCTGACAGCAGGGTTGAAGTGCGCACCATCCCCCGGCGCTATATCGTGGTGGACGGCGTGCCGATCGGGCAGCCGCTGTCCGACAGCCGGGTTGAAGGCGCGCCGCCCCGCCGCTAACGCGCGCGGCATGTCCGTTTCCCGAGAGACCGTCGCCAAGGTGGCCAGCCTCGCGCGCATCGAGCTCGATGACGCCGCGCTCGATCGCATGGTGCCCGAACTGAATGCTATTCTCGGCTGGGTCGAGCAGCTCGGCGAGGTCGATACCAGCGGGGTCGAGCCGATGACCGCGGTGATCCCCAATACGCTGCGCCTGCGCGACGACGTGGTCGACGCCGACCCGCTGACCGGAGGCGGCATCCGCGACAAGGTGCTGGCGAATGCGCCGGCGGCGGAGCACGGGTTCTTCGTGGTGCCGAAGGTGATCGAGTAGTGTGCTATCCAACACCAATCGTCGCCCCGGACTTGATCCGGGGCAAGGCTGCCTTCCCGGCGCCGAAAGAAAAGCCAAGCCCCGGCTTTCGCCGGGGCGACGGGGGGTTTTCGTGAGCGGGGATCTCACCGACCTCGGGGTCAAGGCGATCCGCGACGGGGTCGCTTCGGGCGCGTTCTCGGCGCGCGAGGTGGCCGAGGCGTTCAACGCCAATGTCGCGGCCGCGCAGCAGGCGCTCAACGCGTTCATCGTCGCCACGCCCGAGAAGGCGCTCCAAGCCGCCGACGCGGTCGATGCGGCGCGCGCGCGGGGTGAACCGCTCGGCAAGATGGCCGGCGTGCCGATCGGGATGAAGGACCTGTTCGCCACCCAGGGCGTGCAGACCACCGCGGCGAGCCACATCCTCGAAGGCTTCGTGCCCGAATACGATAGCACGGTTTCGGCCAACTTGTGGCGCGCGGGCGCGGGCATGCTCGGCAAGCTCAACATGGATCAGTTCGCGATGGGCTCGTCGAACGAGACGAGCTGGTTCGGCAATGTCATCTCGCCTTGGCGCAAAGCGGGCGGCAACGCCGGGCTCGCCCCGGGCGGCTCCTCTGGCGGCAGCTCGGCGGCGGTGGCCGCACGGCTGTGCCCGGCGGCGACGGGGACCGACACCGGCGGTTCGATCCGCCAGCCGGCCGCGTTCACCGGCATCTCGGGTATCAAGCCCACCTACGGGCGCTGCAGCCGTTGGGGCGTTGTCGCTTTCGCCAGTAGCCTCGACCAGGCCGGGCCGATGGCGCGCGACGTCACCGACTGCGCGATCATGCTCGAGGCGATGGCCGGGTTCGACCCGAAGGACGCCACCAGCCTCGACCTGCCGGTGCCGCAGTGGGAGAAGGGCCTCAACTCCGACCTGCGCGGCAAGAAGGTCGGCGTCCCGCGCGAATACCGGATGGAGGGCACCGACCCCGAAATCCTCGCCAGCTGGGACCAGGGCATCGCGTGGCTGAAAGACGCCGGGGCAGAGGTCGTCGAGGTCAGCCTGCCGCACACCAAGTACGCGCTGCCCGCGTACTACATCGTCGCCCCGGCCGAAGCCTCGAGCAACCTCGCCCGCTACGACGGGGTGCGCTACGGCCTGCGCGAGCTGCCGCCAGGCGCGAACCTTCAGGACATGTACGCCGCCACCCGCGCCGCCGGGTTCGGCGACGAGGTCAAGCGCCGCATGCTGATCGGCACCTACGTGCTCAGCGCGGGGTTCTACGACGCCTACTACAACCAGGCGCAGAAGGTCCGCACCCTGATCGCGCGCGACTTCGGCGAAGCCTTCACGCAGTGCGACGTGATCTTGGCGCCGACCACGCCCACCGCCAGCTTCGCGCTCGGCGACAAAGTCGACGACCCGCTGGCGATGTACCTGAACGACGTGTTCGCCGTTCCCGCCAGCCTCGCCGGCCTCCCCGCGATGAGCGTGCCCGCCGGCCTCAACGCCGACGGCCTGCCGCTCGGCCTCCAACTCATCGGCCGCGCGTTCGACGAGCAGGGCGTGCTCAATGCCGGCCTCGCGATCGAGAGCCGCGCGCAGTTCCACCACAGGCCGGAGCAGTGGTGGTGAGCCTGTTCGGAGAAAGCGCGGACGACAAACGTGACCGGACGCTAGGACTGGCGGGGTTGACCGCCGGCATCCACAGCCTGCGGATCATTGCGGAGCGCGGCCTTGCGTCGGCGGCCGACATCCAGCTGTCGGTGGACGGGATCAAGGCGGTGCTCGCTCAGTTGCCCGCCGGCTCGATCGACCAGGCGCAGCTCGAACGGCTGGACGGGATGTTGGACGCGATGGTCGAGATTGCTCGCAGAAAATTCGGGGGCCCCGCATGAGCACCTACCGCATCCAGGGCGCCACCGGCGAGTGGGAGGTCGTCATCGGCCTCGAGGTCCACGCGCAGGTCACCTCGAACGCGAAACTGTTCTCGGGCGCCGCGACCGCTTTCGGGGCCGAGCCGAACAGCCAGGTGAGCCTGGTCGATGCGGCGATGCCCGGGATGCTGCCGGTACCCAACCGCGAGTGCATCCGCCAGGCGGTGCGCACGGGAATGGCGATCGAGGCGCAGATCAATCGCTGGAGCCGGTTCGACCGGAAAAACTACTTCTACGCCGACTTGCCGCAGGGCTACCAGATCAGCCAGCTATATCATCCGCTTGTCGGCGAAGGTTCGCTCACCATCGAGGCGGACGAGAAGGCCGGCATCGCCGAAGACAAGCGCATCGGCATCGAGCGCATCCATGTCGAGCAGGACGCGGGCAAGCTGATGCACGACCAGCATCCGAACATGTCCTACGTCGATCTCAACCGCAGCGGGGTCGCGCTGATGGAGATCGTCAGCCGGCCCGACATGCGCTCGCCTGCCGAAGCAGGCGCTTACGTGCGCAAGCTCAGATCGATCCTGCGCTATGTCGGCAGCTGCGACGGCAATATGGAAGAAGGCTCGATGCGCGCCGACGTCAACGTCAGCGTGCGCAAACCGGGCGATGAATTCGGCACCCGGACGGAGACGAAAAACGTCAATTCGGTGCGTTTCGTGATGCAGGCGATCGAGCACGAGGCGCGCCGGCAGGTCGACCTGATCGAGGATGGCGGCGCGGTGGTCCAGGAAACCCGCCTGTTCGATCCGGGCAGCGGCACCACCCGCGCGATGCGCAGCAAGGAAGACGCGCACGACTATCGCTACTTTCCCGATCCCGACCTGTTGCCGCTCGAGCTCGACGACGCCTTCCTCGCCGAGTGCCGCGAGAGCCTGCCCGAGCTGCCCGACGCCAAGCGGCGCCGGTATGTCGAGGAGCTCGGCCTGACCCCCTACAACGCGCGCGAACTGACCGCCGAAGTCGAGACCTATGCCCGGTTCGAACAGTTGCTCCAAGCGACCGCGAAGGGCATCGGCAAGCCCGAGAGGGACGTCGCCACCCAGGTCGCCAACTGGTCGCTGTCGGTCGCCCCCGGCGTGATGAACGCGCTCGGTGGCGAGGCCAATCCGGCGCACGCCACGGCCGAGGTGCAGGCGGCGATCCTCGACATGCAGGCCAAGGGCGAGATTTCGGGCGGGCAGGCCAAGGAGATCTACGAGATCGTCCTCAAGACCGGCCGCCACCCGGCGGAAATCGCCGAGACCGAGGGCCTGAGGCAGCTGTCCGACAGCGGCGCGATCGAAGCCGCGATCGACGAGGTGCTCGCCGCCAACGCCGACAAGGTCGCCGAATACCGCGCGGGCAAGGACAAGCTGTTCGGCTTCTTCGTCGGCCAGACGATGAAGGCGATGGCCGGCAAGGGCAACCCGGCGGTGGTCAACCAGCTGCTCAAGGCCAAACTCGACGGTTGAGCCGGCTTTTCATTGCGCGTTCAGCGCGATGATGCGACTTTTGGAGCCTTCTGTGGCTGGGGGTCGCGCGCCCATGAAATCGATTCGTCTGGCTTTCGCGCTCGGGATGGCCTTGGCCGCGGCGCCGCTTGCGCCCGCCCATGCGCAGTTCGGCGGCGGGGAAGCGACCGCGGTGCGCGAGGGGTTCCAGCTCCCGCCCGGGGAGGTGCGCGTCCTGGTGTTCCGGCCCAACGTCTCGGTCGGCTCGCAGACCACCGGCGGGATGAACGAGCCGAGCGTCGAGTGGACCGAGGCGGCCAAGGCGCACCTGGTGGCCGCGCTTCAGCAACAGCAGGCCGCGCGCGGCACCAGCCTGGTGATGGTGCCCGAGCTCCAGGGCCCGCAGAACCAGCTCGTCGCCGACTATACCGCGCTGTTCCGCACGGTCGCCGAGGCGGCGTTCCAGCACAAGATGTTCCCCGGCAACCGCCTGCCGACCAAGCGCAAGGAATTCGACTGGACGCTGGGCGACGAGGCCGCGCAACTGAAAGCGCTCGGTGGCGATTACGGACTGTTCTTCTACACCTACGATTCCTACGGCTCGACGGGCCGCAAGATCGCCCAGATCCTCGGCGCGGTTGCGGGTTTCGGGCTGATGCCCTCGGGCGTGCATGTCGGTTATGCCGGGCTGGTCGATCTCACCACCGGCGATCTCGTGTGGCTCAACGCCGACTTGCAGATGGGCGGCGACGTGCGCACCGCCGAAGGCGCGCGGAAACGCGTCGCGCAGCTGCTCGAAGGGTTTCCGGTCAAGTCCGCCGGCCCGGTGCTGGCCGCGCCCGCGGCCGCGCCGCGGCCCGATCCGGCCGGCGAGGCGACGGTCGAGCTGCCGGGCACCGGAACGGTCGACGACAAGAAGGTCGATCCGAAGAAGGAGCCCAAGTCGTGAGCGCCCGCAGGCTCCTCGCGGCGCTCCTCGCCGGCACGCTCGCCGCCCAGCCGCTCGTCGCGCAGCCGGCGGTCGGGAGCGTCGCCACTCAGCCCACCGACGAGCTCGAGCGCGGGCTGTGGTATCAGATGGACGAGGCCGAGCGCGAGCTGAAGACCAGCAAGTTCCTCGTCAAGGACCCGGCGCTCAATTTGTATGTGAACGGCGTGTTGTGCCGCACTGTCGGCGAGGACCGGTGCAAGCAGGCGCGGCTCTACATCGTGCGCGTGCCGCAATTCAACGCCAGCATGGCGCCGAACGGGGCGATGATCGTCAACACGGGGCTGCTGCTGCGCATGCGCGACGAGGCGCAGCTCGCCGCGGTGCTCGGGCACGAGTTCACCCATTTCGAGAAGCGGCACTCGCTGCGGCTGTTCAAGGATATCCGCAAGAAGACCGATGCCCTGAGCTGGCTGAGCTTCATCCCCATTCCCTACGTCGGGATGGTCAGCCAGATCGCGCTGATCGGCAGCGTCTTCGCGTTCAACCGCGAGATGGAGCGCGAGGCGGATGCCGGCTCGATCGAGGAGCTTGCGCGGGGCGGCTACGATCCGCGCGCGGCGAGCGCCATCTGGTCGCAACTCGGCGCCGAGATGGACGCGACCGCCGCCGCGCGCAAGCACAAGAGCCAGAAGGACAAGACCGGGGGGCTGTTCGCCACGCATCCGCGCTCGACCGAGCGAATGGCGACGCTGACCGAGCTCGCGCAGGCACGGACGCTGGCCGATCCGGGCGTGACCCGCGCGGAGGAATACGGGACCGCCATCGGCCCGTGGTGGGCGCGGCTGATC
The DNA here is from genome assembly GCA_043427735.1 of Tsuneonella sp. Lineage (GTDB taxonomy): Bacteria > Pseudomonadota > Alphaproteobacteria > Sphingomonadales > Sphingomonadaceae > Tsuneonella. The sequence goes on from JBHWTG010000043.1 coordinate 7,075, forward strand.
GACGACCAGGTCTCGCTCGGCGATTTCGGCGGCACCGAGTATCTGCTCGCGACGCTGGCCGGGCCCGACCCCGCGGGGTGGACCGGCGATCTCCTCTACGCCCGCGGGGAGCTTTACCGCGCGCGGGGCAAGGGCGACGATTTCGCCCGCGCGGCCGAGTTCTACCGCCAGGCGATCGCCGTCGGCGGCGCGCCCGCGGAGGCGCAGCGCGGACTCGGGCTTGCGCTGCTCAGGACCGGCGACACGGCCGGGGGGCAGGCGGCCCTCAGGGACTATCTCGCCCGGAACCCGGAGGCATACGACTACGCGATGCTCCGTGCGATGGCGGGAGACGGCGCATGAAGCGGCTGCTGGCATTCCTCGCACTGCTGTGCGCTTTCGCGGCCAGCCCGGCAGCGGCGCAGTGGCGGCTGGTTGAGCCGGGCAAGCCCCGCGAGGTGGTGAACGGCGCGCTGGTCCTCAGCCCGCCGGATGCCTGGAACCGCGCGACTCAGCGGCCGACCAGGCGCACCGAGATCTGGACCAAGGACGGCACCACGCTGGGCGAGCTCGACTTCTGGCTCGGGGTCAAGCCGGGCGAGCCGCTGTTCAAGGAGGCGAGCAAAAAGAAAGCGCCGCTGCCCAAGTTCGATCCGAACATGCTGCCGACCGATCTCGTCGAATTCTTCGAGGACACCGCGCGCACCGTGCTCGGAGGGTCGCTGTTCGAGGTGACCTACGTGCGGCCCGCCACGCTCGCCGGGCATCCCGGCGTGGAGTTCGAGCATACCTTCACCGGTGCGGACGAGGTCGCGCGCAAGGGCGTGGTGCGCGGCGCGATCATCGGCGGCCGGCTCTACCTCATCAACTGGGACGCGCCGAGGCTGCACTATTACGACGAACACGTCGGCGAGGTGCGCGCGATCATGGACAGCGCGAGACTGGGAAAGGCGGACTAGGCTAATCGCCCCCTCATGCACCAGTCTCGCTCACCCTGAGTTTGTCGGCGGGTGAGTGGGACCGGAGCCAAGCTTGGGGGTAGCGTCCTTCGACAGGCTCAGGACGAGCGGACGTGGCGTCGCGATGCCGGCTTGTCCGGGCCCTGGCTAATGCGCGCGCGAGCGCGGCGCTGCTCGCTCGACCCGATTGCGCCCGCGCGCCTTGGCGGCGAGCAGCGCCAGCTCGGCCTCGCGCAAGGTGGCGTCGGCCGACGCGCCGAACCGCGCAACCCCGGCACTCGCGGTCAGCCGCGCGCGCCCCGCGCCCTGAGTGAGCTCGCCCATCGCCGCG
>JBHWTG010000044.1:0-8680 GCA_043427735.1 Tsuneonella sp.
CACTCTCGCTCGGCGATCCCGCGGGGGTGGGCCCCGAACTCATTATCGAAGCCTGGGCGCGGCGAGCCGAAGAGCGCCTGCCGCCGTTCGTTGCGGTGGGCGGCGCAGCGCTCCTCGCGCTGGCGGGCGGCTTGCGCGGGCGCACGGTTCCGGTCGAGCGGGTCGCCACGGTGGCAGAGGCGGCCGACGTCTTTGCCCGGGCTCTGCCGGCGATCACCGCGCTCGACGGAGATTGGCTGCCGGGCAGCCCCGACCGGGCCGGTGCCAGGCTGGCGCTGGCGAGCCTCGCGGCCGCGACCGAGCTCGTGGTGCGCGGCCAAGCATCCGGGCTGGTGACGGGTCCGATCGCGAAAGCACTGCTCGCCGAGGTCGGGTTCGACCATCCGGGCCAGACCGAGTTCGTCGCCCGGGCGTGCGGCACCGCGGCGGAGGACGCGGCCATGATGCTCGCCGGACCGCAGCTGCGCACGGTGCCGCTCACCGTTCACGTGCCGCTCGCAGAGGTGCCCCGGCTGCTGTCGATCGAGCTGATCCGCCGGCGCGGGCTGACGGTGCACCGCAGTCTCATCCGCGATTTCGGGATCGAACGCCCGCGCATCGCCGTCGCGGCATTGAACCCGCACGCGGGCGAATCCGGGCGGATGGGCGACGAGGAAGCGCGGGTGATCGCGCCCGCGATCGAAGCCCTCGCGGCCGCGGGCGTTGCCGCCACGGGACCTCATCCTGCCGACGCGCTGTTCGCTCCGCACGCCCGCGGCAGCTACGACGTAGCCTTGTGCATGTATCACGACCAGGCGCTGATCCCCCTGAAGGCGCTCGATTTCGACAGCGGGGTCAACGTCACGCTGGGCCTGCCGATCGTGCGCACCAGCCCGGATCACGGGACCGCGTTCGACATTGCCGGCAAGGGTATCGCCAATCCCGGCGCGATGATCGCCGCGATCCGGATGGCGGGCGAATGTGCCGCGCGGCGGGCTGTTGGCTCTGGCCCCTAGTCCGTTCGCGTCGAGCGAAGGCCGCAGGCCGCGGGCGAGACACCGTGCGCAACGTGTCTCGACTTCGCTCGACACGAACGCATAGGGGAGACCCGTGGCATCCAGTCTCCCCCCCTTGCGCGAAGTTGTCGCGCGCCACGGCCTCTCGGCGAGCAAGGCGCTGGGCCAGAACTTCCTGTTCGACGAGCACCTGCTTGACCGGATCGCTGCGATCCCGGGCGACCTCGCTGACCGGGCGGTGCTTGAGATCGGCCCGGGCCCCGGCGGGCTCACCCGCTCGTTGCTTCGTGCTGGGGCGCGCGCCACCGCGGTCGAGATGGACCCGCGCTGCCTCCCCGCGCTCGCAGAGCTTGAGACCGCGTTTCCCGGCCGGTTGCGGGTGGTGGAGGGCGACGCGCTGCGGCTCGATCACGATGCGCTGATGGGCGAGGCGTACGCAGTGGTCGCCAACCTGCCCTACAACGTCGGCACCGCGCTGCTCGTCCGCTGGCTCGGCGGCGAGGCGTGGCCCCCGCGCTGGAGCAGCCTGACGCTGATGTTCCAGCAGGAGGTCGCGCAGCGCATCGTCGCGCAGCCGGGAACCGGCGCGTATGGCCGGCTCGCGGTGCTCGCCCAGTGGCGTTCGGCGGCGCGACTGGCGCTCAAGGTCCATCGCAGCGCCTTCACCCCGCCACCCAAGGTCATGAGCGCCGTGGTGCACATCGAACCGGCGCCCATGCCGCCGGGGGTGTCGGCCCGGACGCTCGAGCGCGTGACCGAGGCGGCGTTCGGCCAGCGCCGCAAGATGCTGCGCCAGAGCCTCAAGGGACTACCGGGCGCGCTCGCCGCGCTGGCCGAGATCGGGATCGATCCGGCCCGGCGGGCGGAAACGCTGGAGGTGGCGGAGTTTGTCGCCCTCGCGCGGCGCCTCTCGTGAGAGAAGTCAGCCCGCTCCGCGCGACAGGCTTGCCTCGGGCACTACGAGCGTGACCCGCACCCCCTCGGGCTCCCAGGAGCGTTCGATGCTGCCGGCAAGCTGGCGTTCCACGCTGAGCGCGATGAGCCGGCTGCCGAACCCCTCCAGCGTCGGCGCCTCGTCGATCGGGGCGCCGCCGCGCTCGCGCCATTCGATCGTCACCTGCCCGCCGGCCAGCGTGGCGCGGATGTCGATATGCCCCTGCTCGGTGGCCAAGGCCCCATACTTGGCCGCGTTGGTTGCCAGTTCGTGGATGACGAGAGCCATCGGGGTGGCGCCGCGATCGTCAAGCCCGATGTCGTCGGCAACGATCGAGATGCGCTGCTTGTCGGTGGACTGGTAGGGCGCCAGCAGCTCGAACAGCAGGCCGTGCAGCTTACTGGTGGGCAGCGCGGGCTGCGAGGCCTCGCTGTGCGGGCGGGCAAAGTTGTGCGCGCGGCCGAGCGCGAGGATCCGGTCCGACAGATCGCGCAGCGCCGGCCGTGTCTCGGCAAAGGTCCGCCCGGTCAACTCGATCAGCCCGACGATGACCGAGAAGATGTTCTTAATCCGGTGGCTCAGCTCGCGGCTCAGCACCTCGAGCTGCTCGGCGTTCGACTTGGCGTCGTGGATATCGGTGCAGGTGCCGATCCAGCGGACGATTGCCCCGTCCTGATAGACCGGCAGCGCCCGTCCCAGCGTCCAGCGGTAGGCTCCGTCGTGCCGGCGCAGACGGTATTCGATCTCGTAGGGCGCGCCGGTTTCGAGCGAGCGGCGCCAGAGGGCCCACGCGCGCTCCTGATCCTCCGGATGGAACATGCCGTTCCATTCCGCGCCATCGGTGCTGCCCTCCGGCACTCCGGTGAAGGCATACCACTGCGCGTTGAAGTAGTCGTGGTATCCGTCGGGCAGCGTCGACCACACCATTTGCGGCATGGCGTCGGTCAGCACGCGGAACCCCGCTTCGCCGGCGAGAAACGATGGGGTCGCCGGGTGCGGAGCCTCGGTCATGCTGCTCGCGCTGACAACGTAAGGGCGACCGCTCAGTGCGATGAGGGCGCGGCCTGAACGCTCGACCGGATGCGCTCGACCGTTTGAACCAGCCGGTCCTCGTCGATCGGCTTCTCGATCACCGGCGATCCGATATCGTTGAGCCCGTCGAGCTGACCGGGGTTGGCGGTCACGAAGATTACCTGGATCCCCGCCCGGGCGAGCGAGCTGGCGATGCGGGGGCCGGTGAAGCCGTCGCGCAAGTTGAGATCGACCAGCGCCAGCTGCGGCATCTGACGGGCGATCGCCAGCGCACCCGCGGTGTCCTCGGCGGTGCCGATAACCTCGACGCCGGAGCGTTCGAGCACGGACTCCGCGTGGATCGCAGCCAGGAATTCGTCTTCGACAATGATCGCGCGCATGCGAAATCTATACTCGGATTATCAAATGTTCGATTGGAAACCGTTTAATGGCCGCGGTGTTCCCGCGCGCCGGGATTTGCCGTTATCGCGCCGCCTTGGCTGTTATGCGCCAGGCGTGAAGCAGCGGCTCGGTGTAGCCGCTCGGCTGTTCGACCCCTTTGAACACGAGGTCCATCGCCGCGCGGAAGGCCGGGCCGTCCTCGTTCCCGACCAGCGGAGCGTAAGCCGGGTCACCGTCGTTTTGTGCGTCGACCTTGGCCGCCATCCGCCTCAAGCTGTCGAGCACCTGTTCGGCCGAGCAGACGCCGTGGTGCAGCCAGTTGGCCATATGCTGCGAGCTGATGCGCAGCGTCGCGCGGTCCTCCATCAGCCCGACATCGTGGATATCGGGGACCTTCGAGCAGCCGACCCCCTGATCGATCCAGCGAACGACATAGCCGAGAATGCCTTGCGCGTTGTTGTCCAGCTCCTCGCGGATCTCGGCCTCGGACCAGTTCGTGCCCTCGGCGAGCGGAATCGACAGCAGCGCGTCGAGCCCCGGCGCCTCGGCAAGCTGCTTCTGCCGCGCGAAGACATCGAGCGTGTGATAGTGCGTCGCGTGCAGCGTCGCGGCGGTCGGCGAAGGTACCCACGCGGTGTTGGCCCCCGCCTCGAGGTGCGCGATCTTCTGCGCCATCATGTCGCGCATCATGTCGGGCGCGGCCCACATCCCCTTGCCGATCTGCGCCCTGCCCGACAGCCCGTGCCGGAGGCCGATGGAGACGTTGCGGGCCTCATAGGCCTGCAGCCAGCGCGAAGCTTTCATCTCCGCCTTGCGGATCATCGGCCCGGCCTGCAGCGAGGTGTGGATCTCGTCCCCCGTGCGGTCGAGGAAGCCGGTGTTGATGAACACGATGCGGTCCTTCACCGCGTGGATGCAGGCGGCAAGGTTGGCGCTGGTGCGCCGCTCCTCGTCCATCACGCCGACCTTCACGGTGTGCCGCGGCAGTTCGAGCAAATCCTCGACCGCGTCGAACAAGTCGTTGGTGAAGGCGCATTCCTCGGGGCCATGCTGCTTGGGCTTGACGATATAGATCGACCCTGTCCGGCTGTTCTTCCACCTGCCGAGGCCGCGGACGTCGTGCGCACCAATTGCCGACGTGATGACCGCGTCCATGATCCCCTCCGGCACTTCGCCTCCATCGGGCAGACGTATAGCGGGATTGGTCATCAGGTGGCCGACGTTGCGCACGAACAGCAGGCTGCGGCCCGGGAGCGACCTCTCGCCGACCGACACGTCGTCAGCCAGGCGGCGGGTCATTGTCTGCCCGCCCTTGGCGAACGTATCTTCCAGATCGCCGCGGATCACGCCGAGCCAGTTGCGGTACGCGACGAGCTTGTCGGCCGCATCGACCGCCGCCACCGAATCCTCGAGATCGACGATCGTGGTCAGCGCGCTTTCGAGCACGACGTCGGCGATACCGGCGGGATCGTCGCGGCCGACCGCGCTCTCGGCATCGAACACGATCTCGACGTGCAGCCCGTTGTTGACGAACAGCTTACCGCGCGCGGTGTCGCCGACGAACTGACGGGGATCGGCGAGACGGATCGCGTCGGGGCCATCGAGCGCGGACCAGCTTTGCCCCTTCTCGAGCGGCAGCGCGCGATCGAGAAACGCGCGCGTCGCGGCGACCACAGCGGTGCCGCGCGCCCGATCGTATCCGCCAGGGCGCGCCGGCGGCGCGTCAAGCACATCGGTTCCGTAGTAGGCGTCGTACAGGCTGCCCCAGCGCGCGTTGGCGGCGTTCAGCAGGAAGCGCGCGTTGAGCACCGGAACGACGAGCTGCGGCCCGGCCATCGTCGTGATTTCGGGATCGACGTTCGCGGTGCCGATGGTGAATTCGCCGGGCTCGGGCACGAGATATCCGATGTCCTCGAGGAAGGCGCGATAGGCCTGCGGATCGTGCGGTCGCCCCCGCCGCTCGATATGCCAGGCGTCGATCGCCGCCTGCAGCTCCTCGCGCCGCGCCAGCAGCGCGCGGTTCCGCGGCGCGAAGGCGGCGAGCAGATCTGCAAAGCCGCGCCAGAACCGCGCTGGGTCCTGCTCGAGCGGGGCCAGCACCTCGTTCTCGACGAAGCGCGCGAGCGCCTCATCCACCCCGAGACCTGCCTTGTCGACGTATCCGCTCACTCTTTCCTCGCACGCGTGGTGGCCGCACCGGGAATCGGCGCAGCGCTCGATAGCCTGTCGTCCGGGGAGGAAGCGAGGGGGCTATGACCAAGCCGGGGACGGTTTGCAACACCCGCCCGCGGCGGGGTTGGATAGCCCCTCCCGCCCGGCTAGGAGCGGGTCTCGATGAGAATGGCCGCCGACCAGTTCACCGCCGCGATCGACGGCGCTGCGATGCTCGAGCAGGCGCGCGCGTGGAGCGCGGTCAACACCGGCACCGGTAACCTCGCTGGGCTGGCCGACCAGGCCGCTCTGCTGGCCGATGCCTTCGCCGCGCTCCCCGGCGAAGTCGAGCTGGTAGAGCCCGCGCCGGTTACGGCTGTTGCGGCTGACGGCCGCGAGGTGGAGACCGGACACGGCCGACACCTCGTGTTGCGAGTGCGGCCCGAGGCGACGCGCCGCGTGCTGCTGACCGGCCATATGGATACGGTGTTTCCGGCCGATCACCCGTTTCAAGCGCAGCGCTGGATCGACGCCAACACGCTGAACGGCCCGGGCCTTGCCGACATGAAGGGCGGGATCGCGGTGATGCTCCACGCGCTGCTGGCGCTCGAGCGAACCCGCGCGGCCGACGGGCTGGGCTACGACGTGATGATCAACTCGGACGAGGAAACCGGCTCGCTTTCGTCCGCGCCGCTGATCGCGGACCTCGCCCGCGGCAAGCATGCGGCGCTCACGTACGAGCCCAGCGCGCTGCCCGACGGCACGCTCGCGCACGAACGCGGCGGCAGCGGGAACTACAGCGTCGTGGTCGCCGGCCGCTCGGCGCATGCCGGGCGCAACCCTCGGGACGGGCGCAACGCCATTGTCGCCGCGGCCGACCTGGCGGTGCGGCTGAAGACCCTGCAGGACGACGCGTTATCGATCAACCCCGCCCGGATTGAGGGCGGATCGGCCAACAACGTCGTTCCCGATCTGGCGATTCTGCGGTTCAACATCCGCCCGGCCAGCCTCGAGAGCGGAACGATGTTCGTCAACAATTTTCGGCGTTTGATAACGGCGATCGAGAAAGAACACGAAGTATCGATCCGCCTCCACGGAGGTATATCTCGCCCGCCGAAGCCAGTCGATGCGCGGGCGCAAAAGCTGTTCGATCTGGTGTGTGAGTGCGGAGCCGAGCTCGGCCAGACGATCGGCTGGCAGCGGTCGGGCGGAGTGTGCGATGGCAATAACATCGCCGCGTGCGGGGTGCCCGTGGTGGACACCATGGGCGTGCGTGGAGGGGCGATCCACTCGCCCGACGAATACCTGATCGTTCCCAGCCTCGCCGAGCGCGCGGCGCTGTCGGCGCTGGTCCTCGCCCGCCTCGCGGACGGGGCGCCGCTGTGACGTTTCGCCTGCGCGCCGCGCATCCCGACGATCTCGAGGCGCTGTACGAGATGGCCAAGCTCACCGGCGGCGGGTTCACCAACCTGCCGGCCGACCGCAAGGCGCTCGGCGCCAAGCTCGAGCGGGCCGAGACCGCGTTCGGCAACGCGCGGGAGGAACTGGCCGACGAACAGTTCGTGCTGGTGCTCGAAAACAGCGAGACCGGCGAGGTGCGCGGAACCTCGCAACTGATGACCGAGGTCGGCAAGCGCTGGCCATTCTACTCCTACCGGATCACCACCCTCACCCAGCATTCTCAGGAGCTGAACCGCACGGTGCGCGCAGACCTGCTCAGCCTGGTCACCGATCTCGAGGGGTCGAGCGAGGTCGGCGGGCTCTTCCTCCATCCGAGTGAGCGCGCCGGCGGGCTCGGCCTGCTGCTCGCGCGCAGCCGCTACCTCTTCATCGCGATGCACCGCGTGCGCTTCGCCGATCGCGTGCTGGCGGAGCTGCGCGGGATCATCGACGAGCGCGGCGGTTCGCCGTTTTGGGATGGGGTCGCCGGCCGCTTCTTCGGCATGACCTTCCAGGAGGCCGACTATTTCAACGCGATCAACGGCAACCAGTTCATCGCCGACCTGATGCCCAAGCACCCGGTGTACATCGCGATGCTCGACGAAGCCGCGCGCACCGCGATCGGCATGCCGCACCCAACCGGCCGAGCGGCGATGCGGATGCTCGAGGGCGAAGGGTTCCGCCACGACGGCTACGTCGATATCTTCGACGGCGGCCCGACGATGACCGCGCGCACCGACGAGGTGAAATCGGTGCGGGAGGCCCGCCCGGGCCGCGTGGCCCACGCCCGGCTCGAGCGCGGCGAGCGTGCGATCCTCGCCACCGGTCGGCTCGGCACCTTCCGGGCGGCGTTCGGCATGCGCGAGCTCGCTCCCGACGGGGCTATCGCGATCGACCGCGTGGCGGCCGAAGTGCTCGGCGTCGGCGAAGGCGACGAGGTGTGGAGCGTCGCAAGGTCGTAGCGCTCCTCATCAGCCGAACGGGTCAGGGGATGAATGTGTTAGAGATCAACTTCGACGGCATCGTCGGGCCGACGCACAACTACGCGGGCCTGAGCCTCGGCAACCTCGCGGCGACCGCCAACGCCGGCGCGGTCAGCTATCCGCGCGCGGCGGCGCTGCAGGGCCTCGCCAAGATGCAGCACAACCTCGCGCTGGGGCTCGCGCTGGGGGTGTTCGTGCCCCCGCCCCGACCCGACATCGCCTTCCTCGAAGCGATGGCGGCCGACGCGGGCGCCGATCCGGCGCTCACCGCCGCGGCCTGGTCGGCCTCGGCGATGTGGGCGGCGAACGCCGCGACGGTGAGCCCCGCGCCGGACACCGCCGACGGCCGCTGCCATCTGACCGTCGCCAACTTGCGCACGATGCCGCACCGCAGCCTCGAATGGCCGGCGACGCTCCGCCAGCTGGAACTGGCGTTCGCCGGCGAGGCCTTCCGCGTTCACGGCCCTATCCCGCTCGCGTTCGGCGACGAGGGCGCGGCCAACCATATGCGCTTCGCCGAAACCCACGGCGGGCCGGGGGTCGAGGTATTCGTCTACGGGCGCAGCGGCGGTTCATTCCCGGCGCGCCAGCACGAGCAGGCGAGCCGCGCTCTTGCTCGCCGCCACGGGCTCGACCCGGCGCGCACGGTGTTCGTCGAGCAGAACCCGGCCGCCATCGCCGCGGGTGCGTTCCATAACGATGTCGTCGCGGTGGCGAACGAGCGCGTGCTGTTCACTCACGCCGAAGCGTTCGCCGACCAACAC